>NZ_JABCJL010000019.1:0-96851 GCF_012952265.1 Pseudoalteromonas sp. NEC-BIFX-2020_015 | reverse complement strand
ACTTAAACAGTGCTAGTTAAATGTTTAAAACACTTAATCTAAATAAATGGTGCCGACTAACCGAGTCGAACGGTTGACCTACTGATTACAAGTCAGTTGCTCTACCAGCTGAGCTAAGTCGGCACACTAAACTGTGTGCTAAGGCACTTTATCAATTTTAAATGATTGATAACTTTTAATAAATGGTGCCTCGACGCGGAATCGAACCACGGACACGAGGATTTTCAATCCTCTGCTCTACCGACTGAGCTATCGAGGCACTTAAACAGTGCTAGTTAAATGTTTAAAACACTTAATCTAAATAAATGGTGCCGACTAACCGAGTCGAACGGTTGACCTACTGATTACAAGTCAGTTGCTCTACCAGCTGAGCTAAGTCGGCACACAAAACTGTGTGCTAAGGCACGCATAATAATGTTTAATCAATTGATTTAAACACTATTACTAAATAATGGTGCCCAGACGCGGAATCGAACCACGGACACGAGGATTTTCAATCCTCTGCTCTACCGACTGAGCTATCTGGGCAATTTCAGTTTTAATAGAAAACCATAAAGGATTTTCAATACATTCCCACTTAACTCTACTGACTGAGCTATCTGGGCGTGCGGCGTATTAAACTGGTTTTGCCCTTTTAAGTCAACTTTTTTTTTATTCTTTATAGTTGCTTGCACGGTTTTTCAACAAACTGTTTAATAAATGCAATAAACGCTGCTTTTTAAGACAACCAATTTAGCATTTCACTCAAGCTCTATAGTAATTTAATCTCTTTATGTATAACAAGACTAAAAACGTAGTGAATTATTCCGAGTAAATGATAGGATTGATTTAAGTACACAAGCAGCTGTTTAGATTGCGGTTGATAATAGACAAGTTGGATAATAAATGCAGAGTAAATTTTCTTCTCCTGTGAAAGGCTTATTGCCTCTTTTTTTAATAATAAACCTAGCGGTAACAGCACTCGCGGTTGTTGCTTATTCATTTTACCCAAGCCAGCAATTCGATATTAAAGCAACTAAAGATACGCCAAGCTTAATTGTATTGGCCGAGCAATTGAATGCACCTTTAGTTGATGCCCTGACCAGACCCGGGCAAGATAATGTAAAGCAGTTACTTGATTTAAGCTCTATCCTTAATAAAGAGTTTGATTATTACCTCTATCGATATTCACCAACTCAACCACTACAGCTAGTCTTTGCTAGTAATAAGGACAAGATTGAACCAATCAAGCTTCAACAGCATAAAGTTCAACAAGGGATCCTTCATCACCTGCTAAGCTTAAATGATCAGCCTGTTGGAGAATTAATTATAAGACAAAAAATCAGCTCGCCCTCTCTTTTACCACAACACTCAATTGAGTTGGCTATAGCTTTAGCCATAGCTGCTTTTATTTGTCTATTTTTGTTAGCTTTATTTTTCAATGTGTATATCAATACACGGATCCGTAAAAGCAGTGATTTACTTGCTAATGAGTTAGAGGGCATTACCAAATCAGGTAACTATAAAAGTAGTGTAAATGAGCAGCTTGATCTAGGCCTTAATATTGTGGCTAAAAATATCAACCACCTACTTGAGCAAGTGCAAAACGCAATAAATAATAATGACGTCGCACAGCAAGATTTACATAAGCTACAAAGTAGCCTAGAAACTGAGGTTCATAACCGTACTTTAGCCCTTGAAAAAGCGAGTCAAAGAGCTGAACAAGCCAGTGAAGCAAAAACCACGTTTTTAGCGACTATGAGCCACGAAATACGCACACCAATGAATGGTGTTATTGGTACAATTGATTTACTACGCCAAACAGAGCTCGATGGCGCACAACATCGTCTAAGTACAATAATACGTGAATCTGCATTTTCTTTATTAGGTATTCTTGATGACATCCTCGACTTCTCAAAAATTGAAGCCGGAAAATTAAATATCGACCCAATCCCATTTTCAGTATCCGATACTATTGAAGAAGTGGCTCGTGTTTTATCATCAATTGCCAAAAAACGTCAATTAGAGCTAGAGCTCGCTATTGCCCCTGATATTCCAATTAACCTAATTGGTGACACAGTGCGTGTTCGCCAAGTACTTTATAATTTATGTAGTAATGCAATTAAGTTTACCAGTACCGATGATAAACGCTTAGGACATGTGCGTATTGCCGTAGAGGTAGCACAAAATACAGCCGACCACTTTACTCTACGCTTTAGTGTTAGCGACAATGGTAAAGGCATGAATCAAGCGCAACTGCGTGAAATATTTAATCCCTTCATTCAAGCTGAGGGGTCTATTACTCGCGAATATGGCGGCACGGGTTTAGGCTTATCTATCTGTAAAAGTTTAACTGAATTAATGTTGGGATCTATTGAGGTTACCAGTGATATAGGTATCGGTAGTGATTTTGTTGTTGAGCTACCATTTAGCACTGAGAACACCATAAAGTATGCCCACAAAAACACACTAAAAGACCACCGCGTAGTACTTGTTACTGACCACCCGACTCGACAGCAAACACTTAATCGTTACCTATCCTTTATGGGCGCTAAAACAATCGTCACACAAAGTCCACAACAGATAGAGGAACATCAAGATAGTCACGGGGTGATTTGGGTACTTGATGGTATAGACTCAATGGACGATATAAATTACCTGTTACGCCGATTACTTTATACGCTAGAGGATAATAACCAACAAGTGGTTGTGCTAAGCAAGTTAGACGAAGCTGCAATAAACCATAAAAACATTTTTTACCTAAATGCTGCGCCTTTATGTAAATCAAACTTTATGATGTCTCTGCTAGTTGCTGCTGGTTTACACACGCCTAGACAAGTAAAGCCAGTTAAAACACTAAATAATTATTTGAATGTTGAACAAGCCAGAGAAGAAAATAAACTCGTATTGCTTGTTGAAGACAATATTTTAAATCAACAGGTATTAACCGATCAGTTGCATTTACTTGGTTATGGGGTTGAAGTCGCTGATAATGGTGAGCAAGGTTTAAAAATGTGGCAAACAGGTCGTTACCCACTTATTTTAACTGATTTGCATATGCCAAAAATGTCTGGTTACGACATGGTAGAAAAAATACGTGATGAAGCCGCTCTTTTAGAAGATATAAACGCTCAGCCTTATGTTATTGCGGTAACTGCAAATGCATTAAAAGGCGAGAAAGAGCGCTGTTTAAATGCCGGTATTAATGATTTTATAACAAAACCCATTGAGCTCAACACTCTTGAAGCAACACTTGAGCAATGGAGTGTAAAAAGCAAACAAGGGCCATTGCCAGACGCTATAAGCAAACCTGTTACACCGATTAATATGGATGTACTTGCTAAATATATTAATAACGATGAGGCAAAACAAATTCGTTTTTTCAAAATGTATTTAGAGCAAAGCCATATATTAACAAAAGATATCAATACGGCCATTATGACAAATGACTTTGAAAGCATTGTTGAGGCATGCCATCAGCTAAAGTCTATATCTAAAACTATTGGCGCTGAAAAAATTGCAGAGTTAGCTGAAGAGTTTGAAAGCCATGCTAAAGAACAAGATTTAACCAGTGATCAACTAATTGAGCAACGCGATAACCTAGAAATTGAATACTCGAAAGTGGCAATGTTTCTAAAAGAACAAGTGCGAAATGCCGAAAAACAAGATGACCTCAACGAATGAGTTAATTGAGTTAAATAAAAAGGGCTAAATTAGCCCTTTTTATTTGCTTTGAAAACTATTTTTCTGGTGGACGATAACCTTCAATTTCCACATCTTTATCTTCAAATAAAAAGCCAACCATTTGCTCTTCTAAAAAAGTACGATGCTCAGGATCCATCATATTTAAATGTTTTTCGTTAATCAGCATTGTTTGCTTATGTTGCCATTGTGCAAATGCTTCTTTTGAAATGTTATTAAAAATCTTTTCACCAAGCTCACCTGGGTAAAGCTGAAAACCAAGCCCTTCGGCTTCTTTTTGTAATTTTTGACAAAATACAGTGCGTGCCATGATTGCTCTCTTGTGCTCTGTTAAAACGATATTAGCTAGTGTAAACCATTGCGCTGATTTGTTTAACTAGCTTTTTAGTTGGAGCCGCTAAACCGACCTCGATTGATTCATCAAGTGGGTACCATACTAATTGCCGTTCATTTACCACATCGGGTACTTTATGCAAAATAAGTACATGCGGGTTAATGGTTAATTCAAAGTGCGAAAATACATGAGTAAACGGCTCAACGGCCTCGGTTACCACATCAAGCCCTTGCTGGGCTAAAAAAGTATCTAACTGAGATTTTTGCTCGAATTCAAAAAAACTAAATAAACCGCCCCAAATTCCGGAACTAGGTCTTTTTTCCATTAAGACTTTATCATCACATTGAATAATTAATTGATGACATGCTTTCTTAGGCACTGCCTTTTTTGGTTTAGAATGCGGAAATTGTTTCACCTGCTCCGTTTTATATGCTCCACAACGCGATCGCAACGGGCAAGGCTCGCAATCAAACTTACTACGAGAGCAAAGGCTAGCGCCTAAGTCCATCATTGCTTGGTTGAACTGCGTTACTTGCTTTTCCGGGGTTAACTGCTCTGATAGTTGCCAGAGTTGATTTTCAACTTTCTTTACCCCGTACCAACCTTCAATCATAAAAAACCGAGCAAGCACACGCTTTACATTACCATCTAAAATTGGGTGATGCTGACCAAGTGACAGCGATAAAACCGCCCCAGCGGTCGAGCGCCCTATTCCGGGCAAGGCAACAACTTCATCTAACGTTGTTGGGAACTCACCATTGTATTGATCTCGTACTATTTTTGCCGTTTTATGCAAGTTACGCGCTCGGGCGTAATAGCCCAATCCCGTCCAGTGATGCAATACTTGATCTTCATCTGCATTTGCTAAAGCAATAATATCAGGGAAACTTTGCATAAACTTTTCAAAATAAGGAATAACAGTAACGACTTGGGTTTGTTGTAGCATCACCTCAGACACCCAGACTTTATAAGGTGTTTTATTTAATTGCCAAGGCAAGGTTTTACGCCCATAAAGATGATACCAATCGACTACTTGCTGTGAAAACCAGCTTGTTTCACTGTTGTTTAACTTCAAAATAACTACTTTTTTATACCCGCCCCTTAATGGCGCTCAGTCTATTGCAGTGAGTTAAAATATCAAGTTATAAACATGCGCAAAAGATAAGGCCTTGTGATCAACGCCGTGGTCAGGGATAATATGCCACCATTTTAAGACATGTTGTTTTCATCAGGCCAAAATATATGAGTGATTCAAGTAACGATAACCTTGAGCAAGCGAAGCAAGAAGGTAGATATATTCGTACAATTCGCAGCTTTGTTAAACGCGAAGGTCGTTTGACTAAAGGACAAGCTGCGGCAATTGAAAAATGCTGGCCAACTATGGGGCTTGAGCATCAACAGGGTATGCTTGATTTAGCCCAAGTATTTGGCAATGACAACGATGTTGTTTTAGAAATCGGTTTTGGTATGGGTAAGTCATTGGTCGAAATGGCCAAAAGCGCACCGCACCTTAATTTTATCGGTATTGAAGTACACCGCCCAGGTGTTGGTGCATGTTTGATGGATGCTGATGAAGCAGGCATCACTAATTTACGTATTTTTGAACATGACGCTGTTGAAGTATTTGCTGATTGTATTGCACAAGGCAGCATTACCACAGTGCAATTATTCTTTCCGGATCCATGGCATAAAAAACGCCATCACAAACGCCGTATCGTACAACCAGCATTTGTTGAAAGCCTGCGCAGTAAATTAAAAATTGGCGGTGTTTTTCACATGGCAACTGACTGGGAAAACTACGCTGAGCACATGCTCGAAGTAATGCAAACTGCTGAACACTTTAAAAACCAGTCAGAAACTAACGATTACGTACCACGACCTGATTTACGTCCTTTGACGAAATTTGAGCAACGCGGTCATCGTTTAGGCCATGGCGTTTGGGATTTAATGTTCGAACGCATTAGTTAAATCAATTAATTTTAAGGCAAAGCCATTTATGAGCGCATTAACCAACCCAAGTTCACTTTTACTACGCAATAGCGCAAACCTAACGGCGGACTCTATTTTAGTGGTTAATTTTGTACAAGATGGCTTTTTGTCACAGCTACAGCAGTTAAATCCAAACAGCAAGATTACAGCCTTTAGCTACAATCATGCTAATGGTGAGTTTGCTAAAAACATCAATGATATTGATGTGTGTGTTAGCCATGAAATAGTAAGTAAACATTTTGACTTAGTTATCTATTACTACCCAAAAGCAAAACCAGAAGCCTTGATGACACTTGATAATATACGCGCTGTTATTAACCCTGATGCCGAATTATTGGTTGTTGGCGAGAATAAAAGCGGCGTAAAATCGATTGAAAAGCAATTTAGTTGCCACTGCGAGTATAGTAATAAAATTGATAGCGCTCGTCATTGTGCCTTGTATTTATTTTCAGACATAAAAACGTTAGCTGAATTTGCAATAACTCGTTATCACAAACAGTTTAGTGTTGATGTTGCGGGGATTAGTTTCAATGCAATCAGTATTCCAGGCGTATTTAATCATGGTGAGCTTGATGGTGGTACAAAAATACTGTTAGAGAATGCACCGACTATTAAATCTGGTAATGTACTCGACTTTGGTTGTGGTGCAGGCCTTATTGCTACCTTTTTAGGTCTAAAAAACCCAGCATTGAATTTTACCTGTACAGATGTAAGCGCCCTTGCCGCTTATGCAACTACGCAAACGTTGGCATTAAATGCGGTAAACGGCAAAGCTTTACTTAGTGATGGTTTAGCTAATGTGACTGGGAAGTTTGAGCTTATTATTTCAAACCCACCATTTCATACCGGTATCGCGACTGACTATAATGTAGCCGAACAATTTTTAAGTGGGGCTAAGCAACACTTAACTAAACAAGGTAAACTAACGATTGTTGCTAACTGCTTTTTGAAATACCCGCCTATTCTAGAAACTCAATTCGGCACTTATCAAACCGTGCATAAAACGAATAAATTTTCAGTTTATAGCAGTTAATTACCAGGCTTCCCCACATTCAGGTCAGGCTTCAATGAAGCTGCTAAATAATAAAAAATGGCAGCTTTTTAACAATTTTTTTATATTTTTAGTCTCTTTGCTAGGTTTTTGCTAAACTTACGGCTACTTAAACAAAAAAACAATATTCAGGCTTCATTCCGACAATGCCTAAACCGATACCACAAACAAGTATACGTAAAGCTCTGATCAGCGCAGTAATGTTTGTTACAGCTTTGTGCTTATCCCTATCGATTTCAATTTCGACTTACCTTGATGTCAAAGAGCAAAAGCTATTAATTATCAATAAACTGAATATTCTTGCTGAAATCACAGCATTTAACGCTCAAGTAACGGTATTATTTGAAGATAGGAAAACCGAAGAACAACGACTTAAGTCATTTGAAAGTATTCCATTAGTTAAAAACATCCACATTTATGCTATTGATGAGATATCTAATAAAGCCGTTTTTTTCACCAGTTTCAATGCTAAAAAAACCCCTCCAGTACCAATACGCGTTGATAACATTGAAGAGTTAAAAGAACCAAAAATAACTGAAAACTATATAGAATTAATAAAACCAATCATGTACGAAAATGAAGTTAAAGGATACGTTTATATACGTGGTGGTTTAGAGCGTCTTAATGCCTACATAAATAAAAAGATCATTGTTGATCTCATTCTGACCTTATTCGTTTTAGTGCTGGTTTACTTTGTCGCCAAGCGGATACAAAAACGAATTGTTGATCCAATCGATCAAGTAACCCTTTTACTACAAGATGTGTCAAAAAATCATAACTATAGTGCTCGTGCACCAAAGACTAACATTACCGAGATAAATATTTTATCGAGTAGTTTGAATATTATGCTGACCCGTACACAAAACCAAATTGAACGGCACAAGAACGATAAACAAGAAATAAAGCAACTAAACCAAAGCTTAGAAGAAAAAGTTAATCAACGTACCATTGCACTGCGTGAAGCAAATCAAGAGCTATTAGATACCCTTGAGAGAATGCATCAATATCAAAATCAAATTGTCGAAAGCGAGAAAATGGCGTCTCTTGGTCAAATGGTTGCAGGGGTTGCTCACGAAGTAAATACACCAATTGGTTTAGGGATCACGGGTTCAACTTTGTTACGCGATAAATTAGCTGAGATCAGTGCCGGATTTGATCAGAAAAAACTTACGTCAAATCAACTCAAGCGCTTTATTGACGATGGTTTAGAAAACCTAGATTTAATTTATAGAAACCTCAATAGAGCTGCGGAGCTTATTTCAAGCTTTAAAAAAGTTGCCGTTAGTCAAGATGGGGAATTAAATGCTTTAGTTAATATAAGTGAGTTAATTTCTGATGTATTACTCTCTATGCGTACTGACTTAAAGTCAAAAGACCCTAAAATAACAACTCATTGCCCATCCACCTTAGTAATGGAAACTAAAGCTGGGCCATTGCAGCAAGTGATACAGCAGCTATTGAGTAATTCATTGATTCATGGCTTTAAAGATAGCATCGATAATGAAATTGAGCTCACTGTCGAGCGCAACGAAAGTAGTTTAATCATTCATTATACCGATAATGGTATTGGCGTAGATAAATCAATTAAGAAACGTATTTTTGACCCATTTGTAACCACTAAACGCGGAGAAGGTGGCAGCGGTCTAGGTATGCATTTAGTTTACAACTTAGTAACGCAAGCCTTGGGGGGGAGTGTTTATTTTGATGAACAAAACCAAGATGGCACCCGTTTCATCATCACCTTGCCATTAAAAGAGGCAACTAAAAGATGATTGCTCGGGTTGTTTTGTTAACTATTTTGGCGTTTACTCCCTTTTTATTGCAAGCAAAATCACCTGAGCAAGTAAAGTCTGCTTTCCTATATCAGCTAACAAAGTTTATAGAATTCCCTCGAAACGATGAAAATAGACAAATAACTTTTTGTTTTTATGATATTGAGCAAGGCATAGGCGCGATATTAAAGGGTAATTCGACACTGAAAATTAAAGATGTCCCCATTGCCGTCGTCTTAATTAATAAAAACCAACATATTTCTGAACTTTCTCGCTTTTGCGATATCACATACATTGATGAAACATTAGAAGATGATATAATCCCTCTTTGGATCGATGCTACTTCCTTAGACACCTTAACAGTTGGTGAAAGCATCAATTTTTTAGATAAAGGTGGTGTTGCCTCCTTGGTCCAAGAAGGGAATAAAATCCGACTGTATATCAATAAGCAACAGCTATTGCGTAGTAATTTTAAAGTGCAATCTCGAATATTAGCTGTTTCTAAATTTCATCCAAATTGATTTTACTTGTTAACAAATGGATATACTCCTATAATCTCTGTATTCGGTTTTATAATACAATACCGAATTAATTGTAAATAAAATATTCCGAAAAAGGTTAATTAATAATGCAAACGCCAGTCATTCTGATTGTAGAGGATGAAGACGTAACTCGACTAAACCTCGTTAGTTTATTTGAAGCTGAAGGTTACAAAGTTATTGAAGCCATTGATGGCGATGACATGCATGACAAGCTTACAAATAATGATGATGTTAATCTTGTAGTTATGGACATCAACCTGCCAGGCAAAAACGGGCTGATTTTAGCACGTGAATTACGTCAAAAGCGTAACGTAGGTCTTATTTTCCTAACCGGTCGTGATAATGATGTTGACCGTATTTTAGGCCTTGAAATTGGTGCAGACGACTATATAACTAAGCCGTTTAATCCTCGTGAGTTAACTATTCGTGCTCGTAATTTGATTTCTCGTACTGCACTTGGTGGTGAAGAATCAAACCTTGAAACAAATGGTGTAATCACGTTCAATGGTTGGGAGCTTGATGAGAACAGCCGTTGTTTAACATCGCCTGACGGTGATGCTAAACGTTTACCTAAAGGTGAATACAGAGCACTACGCTTAATGCTAGATTCTCCAGGTCGTATATTTAGCCGTGAACAGCTAATAAAACATATGACTGGTCGTGAATTACGTGCAAATGACCGTACTGTTGATGTGACAATTCGTCGCATTAGAAAACACTTTGAAAGCGACAACAGCACATCTGAACTAATCAGCACCATTCATGGTGAAGGTTATCGCTTCATTGGTAAGATTGATAGTTAATATCAATCTTACCAAAACCCACAGCATTAACGTTCCAATTGCTGTAAGAATGAATGAAGGGCAATTTGCCCTTCATTTATTTTATCTGCTAAAACAGTTAGCCAGATATGTAAAACTTCTTCATCTTCCTCTATAGCGCCATGTTCCATTACTTTCGCATGTAACTGTACGTCATTTAAACCAACTGAGCCTGCGGCCCCTTTAAGCTTATGCGCAACAGACTTATACTCGTCACGATCACCATTAGCTAAAGAGGTCGCAAGTTCTTGTTGATATTGCGGGTTAAGCTTTTCAAATAAACTGCTACTACGCTTAAAAACTACTATGCCCATAGAGTTAACAAAGTCTTCTATTGTTTCAACATCGAGTAAATCAGTATTGATATGTGCTCCTGCCTCTTTACTTACTGTTAAGCGAGTTTCGTCGCACTGCTGGATTTGCTTTATATCAAACAATTCAGCCAACATTTTATCAAGCTTCGTGGTATTAATCGGCTTAGCTAAAGCACCTTGAATTGATATACCTTCAAGTTCTTCTTCAGCACTACGTACATTGGCCGTAAGAACAACAATCGGTAACTTATCAAAATAGTCATCTTCACGGATCTGTCTTGCAACCTCATCACCGTTAATGTCTGGTAGTTGCATATCAAGCAGTACTAAATCTAAATCATCTTCTGTCGCTACAAATGATAAAGCATCTTCCCCAGTTTCAGCCCAAATAACCTCATGACCACGTTGTTCAAGCAAATTGGTCGCAATTTCGGCATTCAATGGGACATCTTCAACGAGTAAGATATTCAAACTGCGACCCGCATAACTTTGTTCTGTGGGCGCGATGCACAATGACAGCGGTATCTCAACTACAAAGCAACTTCCCTCATCTTCAGTACTGCTAACATGGATCTCGCCTTGCATTGCACTGACTAAAGCTTTTGTTACCGCTAAGCCAATCCCTGAACCAATAGCATTAGTCCCTTTTAAATCCGGTGCTTTATAGTACATATCAAAAATTCGATGCAACTGCTCTTGTGGTATTCCCTGCCCTGTATCTGTAATACTCATAACCAACCATGGGCCGCATGCTCTATTTTCTCTACGACATTCAAGCTGTACTTGACCTTGTTTAGTAAACTTAACGGCGTTATTTATAAGGTTCCATACCACTTGACGTAAACGTGTGGGGTCAAGCTTTGCATATACATCCAACATACCTTTTCGTTGAATTTCAAACTCCAAACCTTTTTGTTCAGCTATTAATCCTGCAAAATTTACCACATCATTAATAAAGTCAGATACATTAATTGAGTCGGTAACAATATCAAGTTGTTCACGGTCAATTTTATCTAGATCAATAATGTCATTAAAAATATTGCCGAGTGTTTCTGCACTAGAAAATACCGTGTTACACCAGCTGCGCTGCTGTTTATCAAGCTCAGTATCAAGCAGCATTCGTGTTAAACCAACAATACCATTGAGTGGGGTTCGCAATTCATGGCTCAAAGTGGCAATAAATTTCCCTTTGTCTTTATAGGCAGTTTCAAGTGCTTGCGCTGCCTCTTTACGGCTAGTGATATCACGTCCAAATGCCAATAGCCCAATATATTCACCATCATCATTGATAAACGGTAATTTGCGCATTTCAAACCAACGCTTTTCACTCCCTACTGGATATTCCACATCAAGCGTTAAGGCGGTATGAGTTTCTTCGACTTTATTATCGGTGATTAATACTTCAGGTAAAAAATGGGTTGGGTAAATTTCTTCTGCGGTTTTACCAATTAGTTCAAGACTTGATTTACCCATTACTTGTTCAAACATTTTATTACACCCAGCAAAAACGCCATTATTATCTCGGTAATAAAACAAATCAGGAGAGGAGTCGACAATAGATCGTAATAACATACCTTGTTGCGCGAGCTCTTGTTGTGTCTTTTTACGCTCTGCAATTTCGTGTCTGAGCTCTTCGATTGCACGATGCTTGGCATGAAAAGCCATTTTCCGCTCATCTATCTCAATATTCAAGCGACTAATATTATCTTTTAGCGTTTGATTTAAAAGCTTTTCTTGTTTAGTTGCCGTGTCTAAATAAGCATAGGATGCATCTAGCTGACGTATAGAGTTAATCAGCACGCTTATAATAATAGGAGAAACCACCGCAGTAAAAAAAACCACGGCAAATATATCAACTAACATTACCTCGCCAACAGCGACATAATAAAACATGCAAGATAAAATCAACGACACCACTATTAATAACGCATAGCAAATTGCTGCGGTTTTAAGTTCACCGAATCGGGTAATGGAACTGGAAAGTATTCGAGCCCAGGGACTCAAAGAAGAATCGATCATATATAAATCTGTCTCTTGGCTATGCGTTTAAACTTGGCAAACTTCGTAGCTATCAAAAATAACTAACATCTACGCATATTTTAGCATTTTTACATTAGCAATTTTCATGTTCCGCGACGAAAACAGAAAATTTTCATCTACCACGTATTTTTAAATTATTTCGTGTAAAATACTGCGCTTTACAATTGCCAACAACGAGACTTGCAATGCAAACCAACATGCCCGATATAGCAGATACGGCTCCCGCCTTACAAACTGGTAAATTAGACTGGGTTGGTATGGCCGATATTGAACTGCCGTTTATTTTTGAATCTCGGGGTCTTGCGCCTGTAAACGTTAATGCAAAAGCTCGCGCCTTTGTTAATCTTCACAAAGAAGATGCAAAAGGCATTCATATGTCGCGATTGTTTTTAGCATTAGATACCTTATCTACCGAACAACATGTTAACCCTAGTACCCTATCACAAGCTTTGGATACTTTTATTTCAAGCCATGAAGGGTTAAGTGATCAAGCAAAAATTGAATTTAAATTTGAGCTTCCACTGCGCAGAAAGTCACTATTAAGCGGTAAAGCTGGCTGGAAAAGCTACCCTATCACTCTAGAGGCAAAAATTGACCGCGGGCAACTTAGCTTTGAACTAAGCCTTGATGTAACTTATTCGTCAACATGCCCATGCTCAGCGGCACTAGCGCGCCAACTTATTCAAAATGCCTTTGTGGAAAAATTTAACCAACAACCACTTAATCACGAAGAAGTAATTAATTGGCTTGGTAGTACAGATGGCATAATCGCAACGCCGCACTCACAACGCTCTATTGCTAACGTCAAAATTAAGTTAGATCGTAATATTACTGAATTTGATATTTTAAGCCTGGTAGATACACTCGAAAATGAGCTTAAAACCCCTGTTCAGGCTGCGGTTAAACGTGAAGATGAGCAAGAGTTTGCTCGCTTAAACGGTCAAAACCTGATGTTTTGCGAAGATGCGGCACGGAAAATAAAAGCCGTACTAGAAAGTGAACAATACGCTGATTACTGGTTACAAATAAATCATTACGAGTCACTGCATGCCCATGATGCTGTTGCAATTGCAGTTAAAGGCGTTGCCAATGGTTATCAACCTTAATATAAACCATACCCGTTTAATATAAATACGTAACACCACAACACTTAGGCACACAAATTGCTTTGTAATTTACAGTGTCAATTTGTTGTTGTGGAGTTACCGTATGGAATTCGCTTTATTATCAATTTTAGTTTTAGTCGTAGGGGCATCTGTTGTTGCGTCAAAGTTTACCGATGATGGCGGAAACCCTTACCCTTTCACCCGTAAAGAAAGTGTATTTACGCAAGTTGAAAGTGCCTTTTTAAATCTTTTAGAACGTGCTGTTGGCGATCAATACAAGATTGTTAGCCGCGTTAAATTAATTGATATCATTGATTGCAAACATGGCTTATCGCCTAAAGCAAAACGTGCAGCTATTGCTAAAGCAAAGAACAAACAACTGGATTACGTATTAATCGATAAAGAAAAAATGACTATCGTTGCCGCTGTTGACTTAGTTAACAATGCAAATAAAGATGGCCACAAAGCGCAGCGCGATTGGTTTGTAAATGGTGCATTAGAGGCCGCTGGTATCCCGCATATTCGTATGAAAGTAAAATCGGGTTATCGCCCAAGCGAAGTACGAGACGCCATTATGTTTAAATTAGGCAAACCTGCTGCACCGAGTATTCGCCCAAGCCGAAATAGAGTGACCAAACCAGCAGTGTTATCTCCTTCGCAAGCAAAAGCCCATTCGACTGCACTAGCTGAAATATAGCAGCATCTGTAAAAACAAAATGCGAGTTTAGGCTCGCATTTTTTGTTTGTTTTACCCTACTCCCATTTTTGCAGTATAATCTAGCCATCTAATTCGAGGAATTTTAAATTATGAATGTTGGTATTATTGGCGCAATGGAGCCAGAAGTTAAAATTTTGCGTGAAGCGATGCAAAATCCACAAATTCTAACTAAAGCAGGTTTTACTTTTTATACTGGTGAGCTAGCAGGTAACACTGTTACTCTAGTCCAATCAGGTATTGGTAAAGTAGCGTCAAGTATTGCAACAACACTGTTAATTGATAACTTTAAACCTGATTGCGTGATCAATACGGGTTCTGCTGGTGGTTTTGATCCGTCATTAAGCGTGGGTGATGTTGTTATTTCTTCTGAAGTTCGTCATCACGATGTTGATGTAACCGCATTTGGTTACGAAATTGGCCAAGTGCCACAAATGCCAGCGGGTTTTGCCGCGCATCCTAAGCTAATTGACGCTGCGCAACAAAGTATTGAAAGCATTAGTGACGTTAAAACGTTGATTGGCTTAATTTGCACAGGCGATTCATTTATGTGTGACCCTGTACGTATTGATAAAGCCCGCGCTGACTTTCCTACAATGCTTGCCGTAGAAATGGAAGGCGCAGCTATTGCGCAGGCCTGCTTTACACTTGAAACACCATTTGTTGTGATCCGCTCAATGTCTGACATTGCAGGCAAAGAGTCACCACAATCATTTGAAGAATATCTAGAAACCGCTTCAATTAACTCATCAAAAATGGTGCTCGCGTTACTAGAGAAGTTAACTGCGGTAACTCTATAACGTGTTACCCAATTTAGTTCAGCAACATTTGGACTTTATTGTATTTATATTAGCGCTCCTGAGTGAGCGCTTTTTACCTCTGGTCAGTTGGTATCACCCCAATACATTTTTAACAGCCGTTTTTACTGCGCTTGGTAAACGTGTTTATCGTGAACGTGAACCAAAAAGCTACCTATATTTATCATCTTCCCTGTGTTTTATATTAACGCTTTTAGTGATCATGACATTGGTCGTTCTACTCATTGAATTTGCTTATTATCCTGAACTATTAGCCGGTTTAATACTTTACTTAAGTTTAGAATGGCGAAGTATAGAAACTAAAGCATTGCGTATCGCACGTTTAGTTAAGCAAAACCAAAAAGCAACTGCCCGAGAGTTATTAAAACCACTACTTGCCCGCCAAGTAAATGCGTTATCAAGCGCTGGTATTTGTAAAGCTGCCATGGAGATGTTGATATTAAGAGTCGCGCGTCATTATTTTAGCGTTATCTTTATTTACCTGCTATTTGGACCAATGGCTGCATTGTCTTATCGTTTACTCACTTTGATGCACCAAGCTTGGCGTAAAAACACTTTGCCAAACAGCCCTTTTTTAAAGCCTCTCGCTTGGCTTTTGTATATTATTGAGTGGCTGCCCACCCGATTATTGGCTTTGACAATTGCAGCCAGTAAAGCCAGCAAGCTGAGCATTCATTATATAAAACATTATGGTAGACACTTCTATCAAACTAATAGTGGTTGGTTATTAAGCTGTTGTTCTGCATCGGTCGGCGTGCAATTAGGCGGGCCTGCGATTTATCAAGGCACTCGTTTTGATAAAATGCGCATAGGCACCGAGCGCTTACCTCAAGCAGCCGATATTCCGATACTTTTGAACCGGCTCAATCAAGCTCGAGTTTTTTGGTTATTGCTTATTTTTGGCATTGAGATAATTAAAACAATTATATAAAAAAACCAGCCGAAGCTGGTTTTCAAACTGAATTTTCATTCTTTAGCTGTTAAGCACAGGTAATATTTGCAAACTTGCGTTTACCTACTTGATAAATAGCCGTACTGCCTTTTTTAATTTCAAGCTTAGTATCAGTGACTTTTTCTTCGCCATTGATTTTAACCGCGCCTTGTTTAATCATACGCATCGCTTCAGAAGTACTCGCAACTAGCCCAGCTTCTTTAAGTAAGTTAGTAATAAATACTGTATCTTCGTCAATTGTTACTGTCATATCTGGGATATCGTCTGGTAACGCATTTTTCTGAAAACGTTTAATGAAGTCATCATGAGCGCCTGTAGCCGCTTCATCGCTATGAAAACGCGCAATCATTTCTTTTGCTAAATCAATTTTAATATCGCGCGGGTTAGTACCTTGTGCAACTTTATCTTTAAGGTCAGCAATTTCATCAATTGACAAGCTACTTAGCAAATCATAATAACGCCACATTAATTCATCGCTAATTGACATGATTTTGCCAAACATGTCGTTAGGCGCATCAGTGATACCAATATAATTGCCTAATGACTTAGACATTTTTTGCACACCGTCAGTGCCTTCTAACAACGGCATCATCAATACAGTTTGTGGTTTTTGGCCTTCGTCTTTTTGTAATTCACGACCCATTAGCAAGTTAAAACGTTGATCGGTACCGCCAAGCTCAACATCAGCTTCAAGAGCCACAGAATCCCAACCTTGCACCAACGGATACAAAAACTCATGAATCGCTATTGATTGACCGCCAGCATAACGCTTTTTAAAGTCATCACGCTCAAGCATACGAGCAACCGTTTGACGAGCAGCTAATTTTATCATGCCTGCAGCGCCTAAATTTTCCATCCAGCTAGAGTTAAAAGCAACGGTGGTTTTAGCTGGATCAAGAATTTTAAATACTTGCTCTTTATATGTTTCAGCATTTGCTAATACATCTTCACGGGTAAGTGGTTTACGGGTAATATTTTTCCCCGTTGGATCACCAATCATACCGGTAAAGTCACCAATTAAGAAAATCACTTCGTGACCTAAGTCTTGGAATGTTTTCATTTTATTAATTAACACGGTATGACCTAAGTGTAAATCAGGGGCTGTTGGATCAAAACCCGCCTTGATCTTAAGCTTTTTACCCGATTTTAGCTTTTCAACTAATTCGTCTTCAATTAATATTTCTTCTGCACCGCGTTTTATCTCTGCAAGAGCGGTTTGTAAATCCACTGTGTATTACTCCAAAAAATTCAGTCTATGCGTTGATTCTAGCGTAAATCTGCCCCAGTTTAAATCTACAAAACACTGGTATTAACGCTTTATTAAGTATATCCTGCAATATTAGTGATTAATTATCTTGACAGCAGAAAAAGGCACCTTATGGTTCACGTTGTGCACAAAATCCCAAAAAAACACAAGTTGCTTATTTTAGGTTTAGTTTCTGCTATTGCTGCCCTAACACTTATTCCTTCAGAGAAAGCCACCGCTTCTAAAGACAATAACGCAGATGCACTTGAAATCGGAAAGCGTTATGAGTTACAAGTTAAAGTTGATGACATTGAGCAATTAACTGAATTAAATTCGCAAGAAGACGCAGCAAAGCTACCCGAATATGACCTAATCGATTTTAAAGTAAAGAACGGTGACAATTTAGCACTGATTTTTAAACGCGCAGGTTTTAACGCACAAACCGTTCATAAACTTCTGAACACCAATGCTGAAACCCGTAAGCTAACTAAAATTCATCCTGGCGAAATACTCAGTTTTGCCACAACTGAAGATGGCTCGTTAGCGCAGTTACGTTACGTAATTTCAAAAACAGACACTCTATTCGTTACCTTAAATGACGAGGGTAACTACGATACATCTATTGATAGTAAAGAAATAGAGACTTTAACCGCTTCAACGGGCGGTGAAATCACCAATAGCTTTTGGACTTCAGGTATTGCTGCAGGCTTAAGCGAACGCCAAATTATGAACTTTGCTGATATTTTTGGTTGGGACGTGGATTTTGCCAATGATATCCGTAAAGGCGATCAGTTCGGCTTAATTTACGAATCTCATTATGTTGATGGTGAATTTATTGGTACGGGTAAAATTATTGCCGCTGAGTTTATTAACCAAGGCCAACGTTATGCGGCTATTCGCCACAGCGATGATACTTTTTATACGCCTGAAGGGCGTAGTATGAAAAAAGCTTTTTTGCGTGCACCGGTTAACTTTAAATATATAAGCTCAAGCTTTAACCCACGCCGTTTACACCCTGTCACTAAGACTGTAAAACCACATAACGGTATTGATTATGCAGCACGTACTGGCACGCCAGTTGTATCATCTGGCAATGGTAAGGTAATTAAGTCAGGTTACAGTAAGTATAATGGTAACTATGTATTTATTAGCCACGGCACACAGTACGTAACTAAGTACTTACACTTAAATAAACGTGCTGTTAAAACTGGTCAAAAAGTTAAACAGGGCCAAAAAATTGGTACTGTAGGCGCAACTGGCCGCGTAACAGGCGCTCACTTACACTATGAGTTTTTAGTTAACGGCGTTCACCGTAACCCTAAAACAGTTAAGCTACCAAAATCTGAACCACTGCCACGCGCGGAACTTGCTAAGTTCAAGCCAATCGCAGATAACTTTTTAGCGCAGTTAGAGCGCAACAGAGAGCTACAAGTAGCGCTTAAGTAGTACATATAAAAAACCGCTACTATCAATGATAGTAGCGGTTTTAGTACTTATATTTAAAAAGCTTATATCTTCTTGAATTTTTCTTTTATTGTATATTAATCCCTGATTTACTAACCAATGAAGTAACTTGATTACTACGACCTGATGCATTCGATTTATTTAATCGTCGTACATGGCTGATTATTTGCATTTTACTGACATCAATGAACTGCCCATTCTTACATTTCTTATTTGCTAGTCTTATGGCATGCTTTCATTCTAGACCATAGCCTATATTAAAATAAATGACTTCCAACTATAAAAAAGGTACAGTTAAGAATAAAAACTTATAATAACAAGGAGATGTATGTTAAACCGCCCCTTAACCTTAATCACATTTTTTTTTCTGATATCCTTATTACCCAAAGCAGCTTATGCAAATATAGGGAAGCCACTCCCAATAAGCACTTATGGGAACCTTCCATATGTCAGTCAAGTTACACTCTCCCCTAGTGGAAAAAACCTTGCGATGCTAGAAAACTCTAAAGGGTCATTATTTTTAATAATAATTAACTTGGACACAGGTAAAAGTACGCAGGTTTTACACGCAGACAACGTTACGACCATATTAAATTGGCACTCTTGGGTAAATGATGATGTCTTAGTTTTTAGTGCTGGCATAACGTCAACACAAAGAACGATCAAGTATACTGAAACTAGGCTCTTTAAATATGATTTAACTAATAATCAAAAAATGAGTCTTGTTGTTAAACCTCGCTTTAGCAGAGGTGAAAGAACTGCACAGTTTCAAGATAATATTATTAGCTTTTTACCCGAAAAAGAAAATAAAATATTAATGGCTATTGATTATGACAATGCTAACTATCCTTCGGTTTATGAAGTTGATGTTCGGACAGGTAATAAGCGCCGCGTTAAAAAGTTTAAGAGTTATATAAAAGACTGGATTGCTGATCAACAAGGTCAAATAAGAATTGGTTACGGCCTTAATGGAACTAGGATATTTTATCGTTTATATAATAGCAATGGGAAAATAGAACGTGATTTGTGGTCTTACAACGTATTTGAAAGAAATGTTGTTCATATACTCGGTTTTGATAAAGATCCAAATATTATATACATTACAGCACTTCATAATGACCGTTATGCTGTATTTAAAGTTGACCTATTAGACGAGAACTTAAAAAGAGAGCTTGTATTGGCTGATGAAAAATATGATGTCGATGGTTCTCTTATTTACTCCCCCAAAACAGGTGCTGTAGTTGGCTTAAACCATAAAGGCACCAATGACAACAAAACCTATTGGGACGACGAATATATAGCATTAAAAAAAGGCTTAAACAAAGTACTTCCTAATGCACATAATACTATAATCGCTATGTCTCGTGATTTAACTAAATATGTATTGTATTCAAGTTCACTGACAACTGCTGGGGATTACTATGTTGGCAACAGAAAAGAAAAAATAATTGATTACCTCGCTAGTCGTTACCCTGCAATAAACGCAACTAATTACGCCACAAAAAAACTCATTACCTATCAAGCTCGCGATGGTTTAAAGATTGAAGGTTACCTCACGAAACCCATAGGAAGTAAACAAGATAGTCACCTTCCTGCAATAATTTTACCTCATGGTGGTCCAATGTCTCGTGATTATGCAGACTTTGATTACTGGGCTGAATTATTTGCTAACCGAGGTTATATTGTTTTTCAACCAAACTTTAGAGGCTCATCAGGCTATGGCTATAACTTTGAAATGGCTGCTATAAAGGGGTGGGGGAAATCGATGCAAGATGATTTAGAAGATGCTGCTCATTGGTTAAACAAGCAAAACATTGTTGACGAAAATAAAGTGTGTATTGCAGGAGCGAGCTACGGTGGCTATGCCGCGCTAATGGCCGCTATAAAACATAGCGACACATTTAAATGTGCAGCAAGCTTTGCTGGAGTTTCTGATATTGAGCTGATTATCTCAAAAGCGCGTTTATTTACTAATGAAGAGGTTGTTAAGAAACAATTTGGTACTGATAGCGAGGAACTTAAAGCCGCCTCTCCTGTTAATTTTGCCAAAAAGATCAACATACCCATTCTACTTATTCATGGTACAGATGACAAAGTTGTTCCTGTGGCACATAGCCGTGATATGGCTGCTGCACTAGAGGATTTTAATAAAGATGTTAGGTATGTGGAGATCGATGGGGCTAACCATCACTTAAGTGTACAAAAACATCGAATTCAAACTTTAGAAGAAATGATAACTTTTTTTAATAAGTACTTAAAGTAGCTAATCGTAACGATTAGCTACTTATATTCATAAGAAGAAGGCAATGGGTTGTATCTTTTGCCTTGTACCGAGGGCGTTCAAGATTCTGTGTCAGCTTAAAAATTAAATATCGAGCACGCTGTCTAAACGCCCTTCAAAGTAAATCGCTAACGGGGATAAACAAAGGCTCCAATTCTGAATGGGTATTGTCCATTTCTCACTCGCGTTTAATATGCCAGCATAAAGCAACTTCAACAAGCTATTTTCATTTGGAAAAGCGCCTTTTGTTTTAGTCAGTTTTCTAAACTGACGATGGACTGCTTCCACCGCATTCGTCGTGTATATGACCCTACGTATAGGCTCAGGGTACTTGAAGTAGGCTGATAAATTATGCCATTTATTGCGCCATGAGTTAATCACTAGCGGATAAGTTTATCGGTCACAGCACTGATAGTGCCTGTAGCGACGTTCATGCCGTACATATCTTCAATGTGCTTATTAATATCACGATAGTTCATTCCCATACTGAACATAGCGAGGGTTTTTGAGTCTATTTCATCATTCAATGTCGTTTGGTTTTTCTTGACGAGTTCGGGCTCAAAACTCCCATTGCGGTCTCTAGGAGTGTCTAGCTCAAAATTGCCAACAGGTGACTTAATGGTCTTCGTGCTAAAGCCATTTTTACGAATAGGTGCCTGCTCATTAGCAAGGTGATGTTCAAGCTCAGCCTGGAGCGCTGACTCGGTTAATTGTTTGATAAGTGATGTAAGTACACCATCTTTACCGTTTAGCTTTTTACCTGATTGAAGGGCTTTTACAGCCTCTTCGAAATTGAATTGATTGGTCATGTGTCATTCCTGTTTTTATCAGTTTAATCAAATGACACAGATTTTTGAACACTCCCTAAATATCGCAGATAAAAGTTACTGCCGCAAAGGTTTGTAGATCTTGAACAAGAGTAACATCATATTAGACAAAGGGTTTTGAGTATTCTAAATAGTTACGGCTCATATCTCGCGCATTTTAGTCCGCAAGTCTATACCGTTAATAGTATTTTTTCGTTGGGTTTCTTAGTGCTCAACCCAACCTACGCAGCCCACTCTAACACCGAGCTTATCACTTACAACTTAAGGCTATCGCTCCTAGCTACGCTCTACCTCACCAACATATAAATCAATTGCACCACCAATGAAATCATCACCAGTGGCCAAATATATTTTGCATATTTAGTGGCGCCATCGAGGCCCATTTTCGACTGATACTTTTCAAGTAATGGCACTAGAATCATGAGTGCGACAAACAGTGAAATTAAAATCACGAAGATATTCATAGCATTCCTTATTTATTCAATATCTATCGAGTATACCTAGGGTCTGTTTATCTTTCGAGGTTAAATTTGCAGCTGCGCGTTTGGTTTTTAGGCAAGGCAGAGCCTATGTAGTGTGGTTATCCCCCATAAATAGGCGATAACGCGGCATAAATGCCAAACACGCGCTCCCCGAAGGGTTTTGCCTAGGGGCGATTAACTCTTTGTTGCCTACACGGATGTAGGTAAAGGGCGTGAGCAGGACGCGGAAGCTTTGCTCGATTTTTACTTATTATCACATGGATGTGAGTAAGTAGAATAACGCAGGAGCAGTTATCGAGCCCACTAGGTTACAAATCTCGCGCCGCGATTAAATCGCCCCTAGTTTGAGCAAATTTCAACCCTGAAAGGTCAACAGACCCTAAGGGCAAAAAAAAAGCGCAGTCTACACTGCGCCAGTCGGTTGGAAGTAAATCTTATTTAGTTATTGTTAGCCTACCAATGCTAACAAAATACCAGCAGCGACTGCACTGCCTAATACACCCGCTACATTGGGGCCCATAGCATGCATTAACAAGAAGTTATGTGGGTTATTTTCAAGGCCAACCTTATTTACAACCCGCGCAGCCATAGGGACTGCTGATACTCCTGCGGCGCCTATAAGTGGATTAATTGGCGATTTAGAAAACTTGTTCATTCCTTTTGCCATAAATACACCCGATGCAGTACCGATAGAGAATGCTAAGGCACCTAAAACTAAAATACCTATTGTTTCTATGGTTAAAAATTTATCGGCCGCTAACTTAGAGCCAACAGCTAAACCGAGGAAAATCGTTGTAATATTAATAATCTCGTTTTGAGCACTGTTACTTAAACGATCTACCACACCTGATTCACGCATTAAGTTACCTAAGCAGAACATACCAACTAATGGTGTTGCCGCTGGTAAAAATAAGATGGTTAAGCTTAATACCATTAGAGGGAAAATAATTTTTTCCTTTTTCGATACTGTACGAAGCTGTGGCATCTTAATTTGACGCTCTTCTGGTGTTGTTAGTGCGCGCATGATTGGTGGCTGAATAATTGGCACCAACGCCATATATGAATAAGCCGCAACCGCGATTGCACCAAGTAAATCAGGAGCAAGCTTTGAGGCTAAGAAAATTGCCGTAGGGCCATCTGCGCCACCTATAATTGCGATTGCCGATGCATCCTGCAAAGTAAATTCGAATCCTGGTACATAGTTTAATAAGATAGCACCGAATAATGTCGCGAAAATACCAAACTGAGCCGCCGCACCAAGCAATAACATACGTGGGTTAGCAATCAAGGCGCTAAAGTCAGTGAGCGCACCAACGCCCATGAATATTAATAACGGAAATACACCTGTATCAATACCAATGTGATAAACGTAATATAATAATCCGCCGGGGTCTGATAAACCCGCTAAAGGAATATTTGTTAATATTGCGCCAAAGCCAATAGGTAATAATAGTAATGGTTCAAAATTACGTGTAATTGCGAGATACAATAACAAGCACCCCACCGCAATCATAATCAATGCCGGAAATGTAAAGTTCGCAATACCTGTGGCATGCCAGAGATTCAATAATGCTTCCATCCTACTTTACTCCTAGGCTAATGAAATCATGGCATCACCCGTGACAACCGAGTCACCTTCAGAAACTAGGATCTGAGCAATTGTACCTGCATGTGTAGCGCGGATCTCTGTTTCCATTTTCATGGCTTCCATGATCATTACTACATCACCTTCGTTAACCGTTTGCCCTGCTTTAACTTTAATTTTAAAGATATTACCGGCAAGAGGTGCATTCAATGTCTCCCCTGATGCGACTGAGGCAGACTGGGGAATTAACTCACTGTCTTTTAAAGTAACTTCTTTTAGTTCACCGCCTTGAGCAACAACTACATCATAAACTTTACCATCAACTTTTACGCTGTACTGCTCAGCAGTGACTGTTTTATTATTCGTTTTAGTTGGTTTTTCTGATTGAGCCGTTGGGGCCGCAGGTATTGCTTCGAATGCATCAGGGTTGTTACGGTTTTTAATGAATTTCAAACCAATTTGTGGAAATAATGCATACGTTAGCACGTCGTCTATTTGCTCATCAGCAAGTATTAAACCTTGCTCTTGTGCTTCTTTTAATAACTCAGCTTGCAGCGTCTCAAGTTCTGGTTTTAATAAATCAGCAGGACGACAAGTAATAACGTCTGCACCATCAAGCACGCGCTCTTGCAGCTCTTTATTCATTGGCGCTGGTGTTGCTCCGTACTCACCTTTTAATACACCTGCCGTTTCTTTAGTGATTGTTTTATAACGCTCACCCGTCAGTACATTTAAAACAGCTTGTGTGCCTACAATTTGCGAGGTAGGTGTCACTAAAGGCAAGAAGCCTAAATCTTCACGAACGCGTGGTATTTCAAGCAACACTTGATCAAGTTTATCTGCTGCGCCTTGCTCTTTAAGTTGATTTTCCATGTTAGTTAACATGCCGCCAGGCACTTGCGCTAATAATATACGACCATCAACACCTTTTAAACTGCCTTCAAATGCAGCATACTTTTTACGTACATCACGGAAGTAAGCGGCAATCTCTTCGAGCTGATTCAAATCAAGTTCAGTATCGCGCTCAGTTCCTTCAACTATAGAAACAATGGTCTCTGTTGCACTGTGTCCATAAGTCATACTCATTGAGGAAATAGCGGTATCAAGCATATCGATGCCAGCATCAATCGCTTTTTGATAGGTTGCTGTACTTAAACCTGTTGTTGCATGACATTGCATTGCAATTGGTATAGAAACCGTTTCTTTTAAACCTTTAATCAACTTTTCAGCATCATATGGGTTAAGTAAACCTGCCATATCTTTGATACAAATTGAATGACAACCAAGATCTTCAAGCTGTTTTGCAAGTGTTAGCCACATCTCCAGTGTATGGACTGGGCTTACTGTGTATGAAATTGTACCTTGTGCATGGGCACCAACTTTGATTGCGGCTTTGATTGCCGTTTCTAAATTACGCACGTCATTCATTGCATCAAAAATACGAAAGACATCTACACCATTTTTATGTGCACGCTCAACAAATTTTTCTACCACATCATCAGCATAATGACGGTAACCTAAAAGATTTTGACCACGTAACAGCATTTGTTGCTTTGTATTCGGCATTGCTTTTTTAAGGGCGCGAATACGCTCCCATGGATCTTCTCCTAAATAGCGAATACACGAATCAAATGTTGCACCGCCCCATGATTCGATCGACCAATAACCTGCATCATCAAGTTTTTCAGCAATAGGTAACATGTCATCTAAACGCATACGCGTTGCTAATAATGATTGATGAGCATCACGAAGTACCAGTTCTGTTAGTTTTAATTTAGCCATAAGTCACCCCTTATAATTTTTGTTTATTTTTGTACTGAGCGATGGCAGCACTAATTGCGGCAATGTGTGCATCTGGCACACCTTGCGCTTTGATTGATGGCGCACGAGCTGGTACATCTATAGGTTGCTCAAAACGACTCGCCACCTTAGACATTAATACAATTGCTGAAATCAACAATGAAAGAAAAACAAAAACGCCCACCATGCCTGTTGCCATCAAATTTGCTGCTGTCGCTAGTAACTCACCTATATTCATACTCTGCCCCTTTATATATTCAATACCTGATAGTTAACAAAGCAACAAAAGCAGGTAAAAAACCACTTTATATAAATAACTATGCAACAATCATATCAAAGTAATTAACCACTTCCAACACTTTGTAAATTGGTAAAACCAATTAATATAAAGCTAACATACCCACATTAAATTTAACACCCGACAAATCGCTATTATTTTTCAAGATATAGATGATAAAAATAGCGAATATAGCCAAAACTTATAAGCTATAGAATGCAAAGCTCCATCCCTATTTATGCAGTCTCTATATTTGATAATATTTCTTTTCTAAAAACCACTTAAATTAATTGGTCTTACCAATAGCATGGTGATTTTACATTCCTTTTTTTACTTAAGAACAAGTTACACATAAAGCGTGTAAATATTTCCTATGAAACTGATCCCTATAACGAATGAATAATCAAGCGATTGATTTTAAAGGACTTTAATATTGGCATGTAAATGGCATTATCTAATATGTACAAATTAACCAAGGAGAAAACAATGTTACGCTGGACAATTACATTTTTAGTTATTGCACTTATTGCTGCAGTGTTAGGTTTTGGTGGCATCGCAGGTGCCGCAGCAGGAATTGCTAAGATTATATTTTTTATCTTTTTAGTATTGTTAGTTATCTCTCTTGTATCAGGCGCACTACGTGGCAACGTGCCCAAGTAGCTGAGACAAAGTAACGCAACAGTATTACCACTATATTTATTTACAAGGAATTACATTATGAAATCTACAACAGTAAAAACAGCCGTTATCGCCCTTTTCGCTAGTTTTTTTATTATGGGTTGTGAAGACAATCACGCAGAAGAAGCAGGTGAGCGCATAGATGAAGCTGTAACCGATGTACAAAACAAAGTCGAAGACGCCTGTGAAAAAGTAAAAGAAGGTGTAAATGCTGAAGAAACAAACTGTTAACACGGTAAGTTTTAAATAATAATAAAAACGACTCTCTTGAGTCGTTTTCACTTAAGCCATTGTTAAAAAACAAATTACTACGAATAACCCCCCACCAAACGAACAAACACAAAAGCAACACTCTTTAAATTTTAGTAAAAAATTTGTAATACCTGATTTAGTTACTATATATTGTAGTGGCTAAATTAATGTCCCCTAAAAGGAACGTTGCAGTATTTGGTATAATCATTATAAATACTTGGGAGATTACAATGTTAAAGAATAAAATATCGCTTGCCGTAAAGCATGCGTTTAGCGCAGGTGTTGTTTCAACTGCACTTATTTATGCGCCAATTTCAGCGGCGGAAGAAACTAAGGTAGACAAAGACTTAGAAGTCATTTCAATTACTGGTAGTCGTATCAGACAACCTGGTGCAGTGTCAGCCAGCCCTATTATTTCAATTGGTGAAAAAGAACTTGGTTTTCAACAAGAGCCTGAAGTTGAGCAAATATTAAGAAGCTTACCTGCAACGGTTCCCGGAGATGGCAGTAACGCGAATAACGGTTCTGCAGGAGCTTCAACCATCAACTTAAGAGGTTTAGGCGCCGAACGATCATTAGTATTAATGAATGGTCGCAGGATGATTCCATTTAACTATGATGGTGAAGTTGATACCTCTGTAATTCCTAGCGCACTTATAGAAAGAATTGACCTTGTTACTGGTGGTGCGTCTGCTGTATATGGTTCAGATGCAATAGCTGGTGCTGTAAACATTGTACTCAAAGATGACTTTCAAGGAGTTGTTTTTGATGCAAAGCATTCAGAAACAGGTGAAGGTGATGGCGATAAAGACAGCTTTAGCTTAACTTTAGGCTCAAACCTTGCCGATGATAAGGGCAACGTTGTTTTATCTCTTGGCTGGATGAAACGTGATCAGATTTTACTAGGAGACAGACCCTTAGGCTTATTAGGGATTGAAACGGGAAGCGGCGCCAACTATCAAGAATTTTTAAATGGCGAGCCTCCAGTTCCAGCACCTGATGCTTGTAGTGGTCCAAACTCAGTTGAAAGTGGTGGTTCGACTACCGCATTCCCAACTCGGTTTGCAATTGTTGGTGCTGGTGATACTGGAAGTGGTCAGTTTAGAAACGATGGTACCTTGGCAGCTACAGACTGTAGTGTGTTCAATTTCAACCCATATAATTTCTACCAAACACCGTCAGAAAGATATTCAGCAACGGCTCTTGGTAGCTACAACATAACAGATGACCATCAAGTTTATTCATCAGTCAACTTTACTAGTACCAGCGTTGATACTCAGGTAGCCCCTTCAGGCACTTTTGGTGCGGTATTTAATTTACCATTAGCAAACCCGCTCATCGGTGATCAAGCACGTCAATTTATGCTAGACGGTGCTGCACAAGCATTAGCGGCAGGTACATTAGATGGTACTAATTGGCAAGATGTTAATGGTAATGGTGTTGTTGATGAAGCCGATTACCTATCAGTACAATTAAGAAGACGTACTCTAGAGCTCGGTGCACGAACAGAACGTTTTGACAGTACCCAATTTCAGCTAGTTACTGGCATGACTGGCTACTTTTTAGATGATTGGCAATATGATGTAAGTTACCAGTATGGTGAATCAAATCGTACAACAGTTCGTGGCGGTTATACAAATTTAACGAATATTCAAAATGCTCTCGATACGACAGATGGTGTGACCTGTAAAAATGGTGACGCAAGCTGTGTTCCTATTAATCTATTCGGTGGTTTTGGTACTATCACTGAAGAAATGTCAGGCTATGCTCAAGCAATAGCATTACAACAGCAAAAATATAGCCAAGAAATTTTCACAGCTACCGTTAACGGCTCTCTAGACTTTATTGAAATCCCTGGTGCTGGCGCTCCGCTGGCAATGAGCTTTGGCTATGAAAAGCGTAAAGAAAAAGGTCTATTCGAACCTGATGAATGTTTAAAACTTGCACCTGCAAGTTGTCAAGGTGGTGCAGGAGGCAATCTGCAACCTATCTCTGGTGGTTTCTCTGTCGATGAGCTATTTATGGAAGGCTACTTACCTATTTTAGATGGTTTGCCTGGTGCTGAAACTCTGGATGTTGAATTTGGTTTTCGCTGGGCAGATTATGATAGCGTTGGTAGCAATGAAACATGGAAACTAGGCTTGAACTGGCGGCCTGTGAGTGATGTTTTAGTTCGTGTAATGCAACAACAAGCAACTCGCGCACCTAATGTTGGTGAAATTGCTTCTCCAGTTGTTACTGGTCTTGATAATGCTCGACAAGATCCATGTTCAAAAGCCAATAAAGATGATATTAATGATGCGTTAAAGCAACTTTGTATGTCTACAGGTATGAGTGAAGCTCAAGTCGGTAGTGTCCAAAATGTAATCTCTGGGCAGGTTCAAGTAATTAGTGGTACAGATCCGCTAAATGCACCTGGCGCAGAAGAGGCGTCTACATTTACCGCAGGTATTGTATGGACGCCTGAACTTGATACGCTAGAAAACTTTACTATCACGTTAGACTATTATGATATTGATATTGATGATGTAATTGGTGAATTTTCAGCACAAGAAATACTCGACGCATGCTATGAAAGAGCAGACACTGCTTCATGTAACAAAATAAACCGTGTTGGTGGTGCTTTAACTATTGCTGGAGCAGGTATTGAACAGTTTACTGTTAACAAAAAAAATCAACGTGCTGAAGGTATTGAACTTGGCTTTAATTTCTCTGTAATGATGGAGGAAATGGGGGAGCTACAATTTTCAGGTAATGTAAACAAATACCTAACCCAAGAATCCCAAAGCGGTGATTTAACGCCAGTAATTGATTGTAAAGGTAAATTCAGTACAAGCTGTGATCCTGTTTCAGAACTGCGTTGGGTGCAACGTACCAGTTGGGTATGGGAAGACTTAACAATGTCATTACAATGGCGCCATATAGATGGCGTTGATATGGAACTTTCACAAGCTGCCAATTCCTTCGAGAAATTTAGAAGTATTGAAAGCTATGATTACTTCGATTTATTTGCAAGCTATCACGCAACTGAAAATATTATAGTAAATTTTGGTATTGACAACATCCTAGAAAAAGAGCCACCGGTAGTAGGTGGGGAAGCTGGAAGTACAAGAGCTAACTCAGGTAATACTTTCCCAAGTAATTATGACGTACTTGGTCGTAAATTTAAAATGGGCATCAAGGTCCAGTTTTAATCACCTCGTATAAAGTAAAGCACCGCATTTCGCGGTGCTTTTTTACGCTATTTTTAAACTTTAAGCTCGTGCTTCAAGCATTAGTCGCTTCATGTCACGTACTGCTTTATCTAAACCATCAATGGCTGCACGCGCAACAATTGCGTGGCCAATATTTAACTCGTAAATCTCTTCCATCGCAGCAATCGGCTTCACGTTGTGATAATGAAGGCCATGCCCTGCATTGACGATTAGCCCTAAACCTGTCGCATATTTCACACCTTGTCGAATATGTTCAAGCTCTTTGCTCATCTCTGCGTCAGTTTGCGCATCTGCATAAGCGCCAGTATGTATTTCAACGTAAGGAGCATTACATGCTTTAGCGGCATCTAATTGCGCTTTATCTGCGTCAATAAATAATGAAACTTTAATTCCTGCATCACTCAGCTTTGCAGTTGCGGCTTTAATTTTATCTAAGTTACCCACAACATCTAAGCCACCTTCGGTAGTTAACTCTTCCCGTTTTTCTGGTACTAAGCAAACGTAAGCCGGTTTTACATCCAACGCAATATCAATCATTTCATCAGTAACAGCTATTTCAAGGTTCATACGCGTTTGAATTGTTTTAGCCATCACATATACGTCACGATCTTGAATATGACGGCGATCTTCACGCAAATGAATGGTGATCCCATCAGCACCAGCATGCTCCGCAACACTTGCCGCATGAGCTGGATCCGGGTAACTAGTACCGCGGGCTTGGCGTAAAGTAGCAATATGATCAACGTTTATACCCAAAAGAATATCTTTCATTTTTTTACCTGTAAAAATAACGGTTAAAAATACCGTACTAAGATTGCGGTTTAAAAAGCTCTCTACTTTTTAATGGTTTTTTACCCAGTAAGGGTTTCATTAAATGACGACTTAATTGTTTTGCCATATATAACACATCCGGCGCACTAAAGTCATGAGCAGCAATCGCATTTAATTGCGCCCCTAAAAAGCCACTACCATGATTTTCCTGTGCAACAAAGCCATATTCAGCAAAATAACTATACGTTTGTTTTGAGGTGATTGGATCGCCTGCGGCATCAAAACTAAAATCAACGCCATAACCCAAAAGCTCTAGTAACTGAAATTCATAAGAGCGTAATACGGCTTGCAAATTAGGGTGCTTAGTTAGCTGCTGTAAGTGTGTTCGATAAAGCTCATAGGCATGATCAATGGGCTCATTGATTGGCACAATCCGATTTGTTAACTCATTTAAGTAGAAGCCGCAGTAAAGCTGATCGCCTACTAAAGGAGATTGCGTACCATGCAATTCGAAACGTTGAATGTATTTAAGATCATTTTTACCCGTATAGTTTACGAGTAATGCTTGGAAAGGTTGCAGCTGCGCTTTATGTTTGGTTGACTGGCGACCACTTATGCGAGCAAGCATTCGTAGTTGTCCAACGCCTTCTACCAGCATATCAAGCATTACTTGCGAGTCACTAAAAGGACGCCGATGTAATAAATATGCCGTGTAGAAGTCGCTATCCATAACGGTAACTTAAGTGATTAATCTTCACCGTAACCTAAGCTGCGAAGTGCACGCTCATCGTCAGCCCAACCTGATTTAACTTTCACCCAAAGCTCTAAAAATACTTTGTTGTCGAGCATTTCTTCAAGATCCTTACGTGCTTCACGGCCAATAACTTTCAGCTTTTCGCCTTTGTTACCAATTACCATGCGTTTTTGAGTTTCACGCTCAACCAAGATTAAGCCATTGATATGCCAAATGCCGTTTTCTTGCCATTTAAACTGCTCAATTTCGACAGTTACTGAATAAGGTAATTCCTCACCCATAAAACGCATTAACTTTTCACGGATCACTTCAGCCGCCATAAAGCGCATTGAGCGATCGGTTACATAATCTTCAGGAAAGTAAAACTCACACGGTGGTAAACGTTTTGTTACTTCATCTTTGATTAGGTTAATATTTTTACCCTGCGTCGCAGATACGGGCATAATACCAACAAAATCAAACTTGTCACCTAACCACTTCATATGTGGCAGTACAAGATCACGGTCCTTTACTTGGTCTATTTTATTAATAACCAATAATACTGGTTTACCGCTTTGTGATACTTTATTTAGCACCATGTCATCGTCAGCATTCCAATGAGTGCCTTCAACAACAAATATAATAAGTTCTACATCACCGATTGAGCTAGATGCTGCGCGATTCATTAAACGGTTAATGGCACGCTTTTCTTCAACGTGCAGCCCCGGTGTATCGACGTAAACAGCCTGATGCTTACCTTCGGTATGAATACCCATGATACGGTGGCGCGTTGTTTGCGGTTTGCGTGAGGTTATACTCACTTTTTGTTCAATAATTTCGTTTAGCAACGTAGATTTACCTACGTTTGGTCGACCAACAATGGCGACCATGCCGCAAAACGTATCAACTTCACCTGTATGAGGCTGGATCAGTGTATCAAGGTTCATTTTTAAGTATCTTAAGTGCTTTTTCAGCGGCTTTTTGTTCAGCCTTACGACGTGAACTACCTACTGAGATGATGCTATCCATACCTTCAACTATACATTCTACCGTGAATGTTTGATTGTGCGCCTGACCTTTAGTATCAACTACGGTGTAGCCTGGCAAAGGTAGTTTTCGAGCTTGTAAATACTCTTGTAATAGCGTTTTAGGGTCTTTTTGGTTTAAGCCTGGTGAAATAGCATCAAGGCGAGGTTCGTACCAAGCCAAAATTAAATCACCACAAACATCTATACCTGCATCTAAAAATACAGCACCGATTATGGCTTCAACCGCATCAGCTAAAGTTGACTCACGTCGAAAGCCGCCACTTTTAAGCTCACCTGGACCTAAACGCAGGTAATCACCTAAACCAAACTCCAAGCCAAATTCGGCTAACGTTTGACCACGAACAAGCGTTGAGCGCATACGGCTCAAGTCACCTTCTCGGGCTTTAGGGAATTTGCCATATAATGCATTTGCAATGACAAAACTTAAAATTGAATCACCTAAAAACTCTAGGCGCTCGTTATGTTGTCCTTTATGGCTGCGATGGGTCATCGCCTGCTCAAGCAATGCTTGATCAATAAAGGTATACCCTATTTTGCTATATAGCTCTGTTACATTTTTTTTCATTGTTACTGAATATTACCTAGGCGTTCAAAACGAACACCAGTTGGAACCCAGCCTGGTACAATGTCATCTGGGCCATTATCAAATTCAAAACTCATCCATATAAAGACAGCTTTACCCACCAAGTTTTCTTTTGGCACAAAGCCCCATACGCGACTATCTTGGCTGTTATCGCGGTTGTCACCCATCATAAAATAATGATCAGCCGGTACTACCCATTCATCAGAACGTGTACCCGGCTGTTGATAGTAACGCCCTTTCATTTCCAGCGCTTCTGGGTTTATTAAAATATCATGTTTTAGCGTCGTTAAATTTTCATTTAAACGCACTAAATCCATAGAGCCTTGCTTAAATTCATCACGATTGATGATTTCCATATCAATCTTATTATACTCATTACACAATAAATCGCCCTGCTGAGTTTCACCCTCTGCGCAATTTGGTTGAATATATAAACGCTTGTTACGGTAAACAATTTTATCACCAGGCAAACCAATAGCTCGTTTAATATAATCTATACGTTCATCTAATGGATATTTAAATACCACTATATCACCGCGTTCAGGTTCAGCAACATCGACTAATTGAGTACGCCATACAGGGTCTTTCACCCCATAAGAATACTTTTGCACTAAAATAAAGTCACCCACTAACAAGGTAGGCATCATTGAACCTGACGGAATTTGAAACGGTTCAAATAAAAACGACCTAAAAATAGTAATTGCTGCGATCATCGGGAAAATCGACTTAGCAGTCTCTGTCAATGTCGGCTCAGGCGCAATTAATGCGGCAGTTTCTTCATCTAGCTCGCCGCCAGCAGAACTTTGTGCAAGAGCTAAGCGTTGCTGTCTTTTTGGCGCAAACATTAGATGGTCAATTAACCAAATTAAGCCTGAGCCTAATGTTAATAGCACTAAAAATATTGAAAAATAACCTGCCATACATTAAATCCTTTCTCTTACGAAACTGGGTTACGAAGCCTTACTTACCAACTTTAAGAATTGCTAAAAACGCTTCTTGTGGCACTTCAACATTACCAACTTGCTTCATACGTTTTTTACCATCTTTTTGCTTTTTAAGCAGTTTTTTCTTACGACTTACGTCACCACCGTAACACTTGGCGATTACATTTTTACGTAACTGCTTAACGGTTGTACGTGCAATAACATGCGCGCCAATTGCCGCCTGAATTGCAATATCAAACATTTGACGTGGAATAAGCTCTTTAAGTGCATCAGCTAACTGACGACCACGAGATTGTGCACTGTCTCTGTGTACAATAATCGCAAGTGCATCAACACGCTCAGCATTTATTAAAATATCAACACGTACCATGTCTGACGTTTGAAAACGCTTAAAGTTGTAATCAAGCGATGCAAAACCACGGCTGGTTGACTTTAATTTATCAAAAAAGTCCATTACTACTTCAGCCATTGGTAGCTCATACGTTACGGCTACTTGTTTACCGTGGTAACTCATTTTAGTTTGCATACCTCGTTTCTCTATACATAGGGTAATAACATTACCTAAGTACTCTTGAGGAACAAGGATATTTGCTTCTACAATTGGCTCTCGAATTTCTTGAATATCATTTACTGCCGGAAGGTCAGACGGATTATCAATCTGAAAAGTACCTTCTTTTGTTACTATTTCATAGATTACAGTAGGCGCAGTGGTAATTAGATCAATATCGTATTCACGTTCTAAACGCTCTTGAATAATTTCCATGTGCAGCATGCCTAAAAAGCCACAACGAAAACCAAAACCAAGTGCGGTAGAATTCTCTGGTTCAAAGAATAACGACGCATCGTTAAGACTTAGTTTATTCAGGGCATCACGGAACGATTCATATTCATCTGACGCAATAGGGAACATACCCGCATATACTTGTGGTTTAATTTTTTGAAAACCAGGTAAGCGAGCAGGCGCTGCATTTTTTTGATGGGTAATCGTATCGCCAACTGGCGCGCCATGTATTTCCTTAATACCAGCAATAACAAAGCCTACTTCGCCAGTTCTTAAAATACCGGTGTTTGTTTGCTTTGGTGTAAATACACCAACTTGATCTGCAGTATGAATATGCTCATTCGACATGATTTTAATTTTGTCGCCGATGCGTAGTTCACCGTGTTTAATACGTACAAGTGATACAACACCTTGATACGGGTCAAACCAAGAGTCGATAATTAATGCTTGTAATGGCGCGTCTTTATCACCTTCTGGCGATGGTACATCTCTGACAATCATTTCAAGAACTTCAGCAATACCAACACCTGTTTTAGCGCTACATTGCACAGCATCAAGCGCATCAATACCAATAATATCTTCAATTTCTTCAGCAACGCGAAGTGGATCTGCTTGTGGTAAATCGATTTTATTTAGTACTGGTATAACTTCTAAATTCATTTCTATGGCGGTATAACAATTTGCTAATGTTTGCGCCTCAACACCTTGGCCTGCATCTACTACAAGTAATGCGCCTTCACAGGCAGCCAATGAACGTGATACTTCATAAGTAAAATCAACGTGTCCTGGTGTATCGATAAAGTTTAGCTGGTAAGTTTCACCATCATTTGCTTTATAATTTAAGGTTACACTTTGCGCTTTAATCGTGATGCCACGTTCGCGCTCTATATCCATTGAATCCAATACTTGTTTTTGCATTTCACGGTCAGTTAAACCACCACAAACTTGGATCAAACGATCAGAAAGGGTCGATTTACCGTGGTCAATATGGGCGATGATCGAAAAATTACGGATATGCTTCATAAACTGGATTCTAAACTTCTATTTTAATTGATTGAGTGTATAAAGCCGCAATTTTACATTTAATTGGCTTCAATCACCATCTATTTGAGTTAAAGGGAGGCTAATTGGATGAATTTTTATTACTTTGATGTCATGTTTGAGACTTTTCACTCGACTTTTAGCTACAGCAAAGCCAGTAAAACCACCACTTATAGCGGCAATTATTTGTAACCATTCTGGCGCAGAAAAAAACTCAGCAGCGATCAGAGAAAACACTAACCCCAAGACTAAAGGCAGCATATATACTGCAAAGGCATGTTTTACCATGTGGCTATCGTCTAGCGCAAGTGTCACTTTTTGCCCGACAGCAACAACAGTTTCAAATTGGTAAGGAAAAGTTTTTTTAGCGGTGCCAAATAGTTTGCCAAACACTTGAGAGCCACAGCGACCATTACAGCCTTCGCAAGCTTTTTTTTGTTGAGCTTCTAAATGCGCAGTGGCGCCATCAATTGACACCACTGTAAGGGTTTGTTCTATCATTATCTGCTTTTAATTTACAATGGTCTTGCAACCGACTCAGCAATTGCCTTGGCGGTCATTGCTGGTATATTTCCCACCACCGACACATCAAAGCTTCCAGCATTATGAACATAAACAGTTGTAGCTCCTGATGATAAAGAACCACTCGGTCTGCGCCCTGGTAAAGGTCGTTGAACAAACACCGACACTTCAACAAAACCATCTGAATATAGATAATAATCAGTCAGTTCATTGTTTAAATCTAATTTATGGCGATCTGATTTAAGTAAACTAAACCCATCAGGTAACCAACCGATTTGCCAATTATTACCCGCTGTTTTTGACTCTTTATTAGAAACTTCAACGGCCGGTAATGACGTTGGAAATTGACGATTAAGCATTTCCAATAACAGTGGCGCAGGCTCTTCGGTCACACTAATATGTGTTAATTGAAGCTGCTCTAGCATTTCACCGGCGTGATTAACATACGCAGATTTAAGCAACAAGGATGATTCTGCATCTAGCCAGAGCCAATAATTATACTTATATTCATCTTTTGATTCAATACGAACTAATTGAGCAGCACGTCCAGCAATACGTCCTTTACCCCCTAAAACAAAATCATAGTGCAAACTTAATCGTTCAATATTTTTGAATAGAACTTCTGGAATTGGACCTGCAATAGAGTCTGTAGCAATTGAATAAGGCGCAGATTGAGGCTCAAAATAAGTTACTTGGTTATTAATTCTAACCATTTCTAGGCCAGCACCATTAAGTAAGCTTAAATGCTCAAGTTCGGTGTCACCTTGTTTTGCATGTAACCAACGATAGGGTTCCATCGCTTTACCTTTGACGACAACAAAAGAGGCATCAAAGTTGCGATTGTGGACGGCATCAGCCATCTGGAGCAGTAGCTCTTTAGCGGGGTTTTCGTCGTCAGCAAAGGCTGGAGCCATTAATACCAACGACAAAATAAAAGTAAGAACTTTCATTAAATTAGTTTTTTTCCTCTTCGGCTTGCGCCTTAGTGTGGGCTTTTTCTAATGAATATGCAACTCGTGCTTGGCGTTGATGCTCAAGAACTAAAGCGCCTATGCGCTGCTGCTGTAACTCACGTAAACCTTGCTCTGCATTTTCAAGCGCTGGTTCTGATGAATAACTCACTGGAGACGCAACACCCGTTAAAGGTGTTGTTTGTAGCATTGGAATTTCATTCGCCGATGAATTTTCACCTTGTGGCAAAGTCTGAACACCAACAATCGCAAACATTGCCACACTGGCTGCAATAGCCAACTGTGAAATTGGTTTACGCCAGTTAAATGCCACTACATTATCGGTGCCGTTTGCCACTAGAGGTGTAGGCTGTGCCTGTTTTTGACTAAAGTCAGCATACACAGGTTCACTTTCTAGTGCTTTTGCAACGCTATCACTGATATCTATAACGAAGGCATTATCTGACTCAGCACGCATAGCATCACCAATCAATGCGTAACGACCAAAAGTAGCAGCATCATCAGATGCTAACACTTGATTCTCTAGTGGTTGTTCGCCGTCAAGTAATGCGGATAGATGTTGATTATCCAACTTGTTAACGTCTGCTTTTGTCATATTAAGACTCGCCTATTAATGGGTTTAATTTGTTATCAATTGCTTCACGGGCACGGAAAATACGCGAACGCACCGTCCCGACTGGGCAATCCATCACCACTGCTATTTCTTCATAGCTCATCCCTTCGATTTCTCGTAGGGTGATTGCGGTTTTAAGATCTTCAGGCAAACTATCAATGGTGCTAAAAATAACTGCGCGAACTTCTTCGCTTAATAACAAGTTTTCAGGGGATGCATTTGAACGCATTGCATCTGCGCCATCGTAAAATTCGGCATCGTCAGCATCTATATCATTTGCTGGCGGTTTGCGACCCTGAGCCACTAAGTAATTTTTAGCACAATTAACGGCGATACGGTATAACCAAGTATAAAAGGCACTGTCCCCTCTAAAGTTAGGAAGAGCACGATACGCTTTAATAAACGCCTCTTGTGCTACATCAGCAATATCACCTTGATTTGATACGTAACGTGAAATCAAACCAGCGATTTTATTCTGATACTTCTTTACTAAAAGATTGAAGGCATTTTTATCGCCTTGCTGGACCCTTTTTACTAGCGCTAAATCCAAATCCTGCTCGCTCATTCGAGCCGGTACTCCTATATCTAATTATTGCTTGTTATTCATATCTTAGCCATTGTTCACAAATACTCTGACTACGCTATGAACAAAAAGTTCTGTTTAATATTATTATTTTATAAAATAGCCGTAAATAAGTTGGCAAAAGCTGAAAATCACTAATAGTGTCGCGCCAAATATGATACATATACGCCTATCATAATAATATTGATTGCTCGTACCAATTGCATAAATTAGTATCTGAGCATTGTAACCGCAAAGACCACGGACATGAACCAAAATAAACACCACATTACGGATGTCGCGATTATAGGCAGTGGCGCAGCTGGCCTCTCATTAGCTCTGTCTTTAGCCAACCACTGTAAAGTCACCGTAATTAGTAAAGGTGAACTAACCGAAGGTTCCACACTCTATGCCCAAGGCGGAATTGCTGCTGTTTTTGATAAAAAAAATGACAGTATAGAATCGCATGTGCAAGACACTTTAGATGCCGGTGGTGGTTTATGCGACAGAGAAGCTGTTCATTACACTGCAAGCAATGCCCCTGATTGCTTACAATGGCTTATTGAGCAAGGCGTCCCCTTTGATATGGAATTTGACAGCAAAGGCAAAGAACGTTTTCACTTAACGCGTGAAGGCGGCCACAGTCACCGGCGTATTCTTCATGCTGCAGACGCAACTGGTCGCGCTGTACAAACGACCCTGATAAGCCAAGTGCAAGCACACCCTGGAATAACATTGCTTGAACAATATAATGCAATTGATTTGATTGGTGATAAAAAACTAGGCCAAACCGGCCAACATATTCACGGCGTGTATATGTGGAACCGCGCGGCAAAAAAAGTCGAAACGATTTCAGCTAAATTCGTGGCTTTAGCTACCGGTGGAGCCAGTAAAGTCTACCTCTATACATCAAACCCTGACGTATCTAGCGGTGACGGTATTGCAATGGCATGGCGTGCGGGGTGTCGCGTTGCCAATATGGAATTTAACCAATTCCACCCAACTAGCCTATATCATCCAGAGTTACAGAATTTTCTTATAACAGAAGCCATGCGTGGTGAAGGCGCTTACTTAAAACGCCCTGATGGCACCCGATTTATGAAAGATTTTGATACTCGTGAAGAATTAGCACCAAGAGATATTGTTGCTCGCGCTATCGATTTCGAAATGAAGCGCTTAGGTGCAAATTGCGTATATTTGGATATCAGCCACAAAGATAAAGACTTTATTATTGAGCACTTTCCTACTATTTACGCAAAGTGCTTGAGTGTGGGTCTTGATATTACTAAAGACCCGATCCCAGTAGTACCGGCAGCTCATTACACTTGTGGTGGCGTAATGACTGATTTTAACGGTAAAACCGATCTAGATAATCTTTACGCAATTGGCGAAGTCGCTTACACAGGCCTACATGGCGCTAACCGTATGGCGAGTAATTCATTGTTAGAATGCATTGTGTTTGCCCATGCCGCAGCAAAAGACATTTTAGCTAAAATACAGCACAGCCCGGCATTAAAAACCTTACCTGTATGGGATGAAAGTCGTGTTACTAATTCAGATGAAGAAGTGGTGATCACGCATAATTGGCATGAGTTACGTCTATTTATGTGGGATTATGTTGGCATAGTACGTTCAACTAAGCGCTTGGAACGCGCTTTACACCGTGTTGAACTACTACAACAAGAAATTCGTGATTATTATGCAAACTTCCGCGTTACTAATAACTTATTAGAGCTACGTAACCTAGTCCAAGTTGCTGAGCTTATTATTCGAAGTGCTATGGAGCGAAAAGAAAGCAGAGGCCTTCATTACACCATTGACTACCCGCAGTTAAATGATAACCCAACCCCAACTATTTTAACCCCGCCGACTCAGTTCGAGCAGCCAAAATAGCACGTTTAAGGCGAATGAAGTTTTGCGGCTCAACACTCCTGGCATTAACAATTAACCAGCGAGATTGAGCCAATGATTCTATATGTAACCACACACTCTTTGGATACACTCGGCTTTTACAACTGAGATTACCGTTGATTTTTACTGTTTTACTTTCAAAGCAGATATTTGACGATGATAAAATCACAACCCCCTCATCACTATGCACAGCTTTAAATTGCAGCCAACACCAACGGCCACTAATAAAAGCCATAGCCAAAGTAAGTAGTTGAACTGTAAGGGTGGTTAAAAAAAGACTAAAACAACAGGCGAACAAACCAAATAAGACCACAAAGGGTTTGTGGTCTGCTTTATTTCTTGCAACCGTGAATCTATACACGAACCCGGTCTAAAATAAGTTGTACCATTTGCTTCAGTTCTGGGTCTTTACATTCTTGATGGCCCATAAACCACGCAAATAAATCGGGATCATCAGCTTCTAATAAACGCTGTAGTACAGCTTGCTGCTGCACAGATAATGAATCAAATGCCTCATCGACAAACGGCATAAACAACACATCGAGTTCTAACATGCCGCGGCGACAAGCCCAACGGATACGCGCTTTATTGTGAATTTCAGTCATTTTTTACCTCGTACTTAGTTACCTTGCAGTTTAACAAATTGCACCTGAATAAACAGCAATTTATGCATCTATACCCTCAGCGCTAACTACGGTATTATGAGCCCCTATATTTTTTGTAACGCAGGTTTTTATGTCAACAGTATATGCATGCCCTTTGTCACATCAGCTGATCCGCATTAGTGGTGTTGATAAACTCGCCTACCTTCATGGTCAAATTACTCAAGATATCAACAAGCTAAGCCAAAATAACTATTTATGGACTGGGCATTGTAATGCCAAAGGTAAACTATGGAGCGTCGCGAAATTATTTGCCTACCAAGATAGCTACTATTTAGCGGCCTCTGAAGTTGAAATCACCCAATCACTAGCTGAATTGAAAAAATATGCGGTATTTTCAAACGTTGAGCTCCTAGCAGCAACAGAAAAATTAATCGGTTTAATTGGTGAAGACGTAACCGTAGCCCTAAAAAGCCTCGATATCCATTTTAATGGGCAAGATAACGCGTGTGATTTTAGTTATGGTAAAGCCATAAAACTAGCAGACAACCGTATCTTATTAATGGTTAATGCTGACTTTTCTCTTCCTGATGACGTTATCGCGCTTGAAAACGATGCTTTGTGGCAACAACACGCTATTTTAGCTGGTGAACCTGAACTCAATGAGTTGGCCCTTGGTGAATATGTCCCGCAAATGGTTAACCTACAAGCTATTGGCGGAATTAGCTTTCGTAAAGGGTGTTATACCGGCCAAGAAACTGTAGCGCGAATGAAATACCTTGGTAAGAATAAACGCGCAATGTATATAGTGTCAGGACATAGTGACGGAGAATTGGCAGAGCCGGAACTAGAAACTCAAATGGGTGAAAACTGGCGCCGCGCGGGTAAATTAATAAGCCAAGCTTACAACCCGCAAAGTAAAACCTTATTTGGCCTTGTAGTGTTGCCAAACGACAGTGAACCTAGTCAGTTACTGCGTGCAAAACATGCCCCGGCGGTAGAGCTATCAATTCTTCCTCTACCCTACTCTCTTGACGACGAATAAATAGGAGTAACTATGATCGTTGCAACAAATAAAGTGGTAAAAATGCATTATTCTGTTATGGATAATGACAAAAACTCTATCGATAACTCATTTGATGGTGAGCCACTCATTTTTATCGTTGGTACAGGTTACTTAATTCAAGGCCTAGAAGACGCACTTATAGGTAAAGAAGCTGGTGACACTTTGAGTGTTACTGTTGAGCCTGAAAACGGTTACGGTGAACGCCATGATGAACTCATGCAAGCAGTACCTAAATCAATGTTTGAAGATATGGAAATTGAAGTAGGTATGCAATTTCGTGCTTCTACCGATGATGGTGATCAATCAGTCATGATCATTGATATTCAAGAAGACGAAGTTATTGTTGATGGTAACAACCCTCTTGCAGGGATCACATTAAACTTTGATGTAGAAATTCTTGAAGTGCGTGATGCCACGGCCGACGAACTAGCCCATGGTCATGTACATGTTGAAGGTGGTTGTGGTCACGACCATTAATCAATTTCCCCTAATAAATAAAAAGCGCTAATGCGCTTTTTATTTATTAATTTTACGATATTTAGGGCTACTCAGGATTACTAATTTTATCGGCTAAAGCAGCAAGTAAACCATCTTGATCATTAGTTCCTAACCGATACTGACTACCATCTTTTAAAACTAGCTGTACTGCACTAAACCCTGACACAGTATACACCCAACCATCATGCGTAATACGTAAACCAATACCGTGTCTATATGAGTTTTCTACCGCTTTAGCTTCGACTATATCTGTCAATTGTAACTTATCACCAAATACACCAGGGCCAAAACCCCAACTGATTTGAGTGTCATCAACTTTAATAGTTAAACCATGAAAGAAAAATGCCACCAGCACTAAAATTGCTGCAAATACCATTAATGGCATATCCGCACCAATTAAATACCACGCTAAACCTACAAAACTGGCAATCCAGCTCAATATAACAAAAATGAACAGTGCAAATTGTTTATGTTGATACATAACACTCTCTAATAAATATTAAAAACTATAAACGAATGTCGCACTTAGCTCCGAATCAAACTTTAGTTTGTCATTTTCCGGTTTGGAGTTATAACGATATAAATAAGCAAACTTTAACGACACCGCCCCCATAACTTGGCTGATCAATGAAGTTTCTGATTTCAATCGCGAATTCAGCCCCGAAAGCGATTGTTCAATACTAACATCTTGATTAAAGCGCGTACGCTTTGAAACAGTACGCTCCCATTGCAGCGCCAAACGCAACAAATAGCCCGTTTTAGTACTATCATCATCCGCTTCACCTACTGCAACAGAGCGATATAAGCCAGGGCCGATATCAAAATCAACTTGATTTTTAACCCCTTCATATAGCCTATTTCCATAACCTGTGGCTAACGTACTTTTAAAGTCCAAGCCACTAAATTTATCTTCTTCGTAATCCCCATATATAAAGAAAGAGGCGTTTTTCACACCAACTTTATAGTTTCCTTGCGCTGATATGAACACTCTGTTGGCCGAGACTTCGTCATCGCCGGTAGCCTCATTTTTGTCTCGCTTATATAACGTATCTATTTTAAATTGATTACGCCAACTATCAAAATCTTGATATAAATTGCCCTTGAACTTAAAGCTCGTCGAATTAGTATTGCCCCGACTAACAATAAAGCCAAATTCAATATCACCGTAGAGTAACTCACCTTGATGAATTTTATGGATCTCTTCATCTGAAAGTTGCCCATATTCATGAAAGTCTTCAAATGGGTCAACCGCCCAGATTTTAAAGCTCAATATCAAGCTCAATAGCAGAAATAGCCTAATCACTGACAAATCTTTGTATGATTGCTTAACATAAGTACTTTATAACGGAGATATGGCATCTAAATTATTCGCTTTCTTTCCATAAAATATGGCAAAACGGTGCATCTTTATCGCGACTTATCAAAATTTTAGCAAATAAAATATCTTGATTATCAAACTCAAGACCGACGAGTACTTGAACAAATAATTCTGGTTCAATTTCAAGTGCCACAAAATCATGCCATTGGTCATCGGGCTCACCTTCTTCAATAAAGCCAAGCTCTTCGCGATGTTGATTAAAATCTTCAACATCCTGCTCCGTAAGGTTATCTGGTGCTAATTCTAAAAAGATATCATAAGCTTGGTGCGTTACTTCTTCTTCACTGTATAAACGGGGCCCTGTCATCGCCATAAACCTTTCAAGATGCAATTACCAAGTATAGTATCAAACCTCAGCAAATTTTTGACAAAAAAAAGTCAGGTTTCCCTGACTTTTTTTACACAACCCTTACTTCACTCTTGAGTCGATACAGTACCTTTTATTTTTTCACGCATTGATTGCACCAAACTATAAAATAATGGAACTAGCAAAGTGCCAAAAATAGTTGCGGCTAGCATACCTGCCAATACAGTAACACCCAATGAGACTCGGCTTCCAGCCCCTGCACCTGTTGCAAAGACTAAAGGTAACACGCCTAAGACAAACGAAAGAGCTGTCATTAATACTGCTCGAAAACGCATGCTTGCCGCGCTCAATGCAGCGTCAAATATACTCTTACCAGCAGCACGCTCCTCCATCGCAAATTCAACAATTAAAATTGCGGTTTTGGTCGACATCCCTATTAACAACACTAAACCAACCTGCGCGTAAATGTTATTTTCCATACCTAATACATACAACGCCAACATAGCACCAAACATTGCCAATGGGATCGCTGCAATGACCGAAAATGGAATTGTCCAACTTTCATATTGCGCAACTAAGAATAGGTAAACAAATATAACCGCTAGACCAAATAGGATAGGTGCCATATTACCCGCTTCAATCTCTTGCTTAGACTGCCCCGCCCATTCAAACACATAGCCGTTAGGTAACTGCGACGCCAACTCTTGCATAGCTGCAATTGCATCACCACTTGAAAACTCTGCCGCGGCTTGGCCACTAATATTAGCACTACGGTATAGGTTAAAGTGGTTTAAAGTCGTAGGCCCAAGGATCGGCTCTAATTTAGCGAGTGTAGTCAGTGGAACCATATCCCCTTTATCGTTACGAACAAAGTAATGTTGTAAGTCTGTGGGATTTTTACGGAACTCACTTTCAGCCTGCATAATCACTTTATAAGTACGACTAAACTGATTAAAGTCATTGATATATAACGAGCCCAGTTGCGCTTGTAGCGTTAAGAATATATCACTCAGAGCAACACCTTGAGCTTTGGCTTTGTTACGATCAACCTCTAAAAAGTACTGCGGAACATTTGCTCTGAAGGTACTGTAAACATTGCTGAGGTTAGGATGCTGATTTGCCTCATACACTAAGCCGTTAAGAACTTGGGCTAGCTGCGTTGGATCACGCCCCTCACTATCTTGTAAGCGAAACTCAAAACCAGAGCTGCTTCCCAAACCGGGAATAGGAGGCGGATTAAAGACCATCACTTGCGCATCTGGCATTGCCCACATTTGCCCCATCAAACGACCTATAACAGACTTTAAGCCTAATTCAGGGCTGGTACGTTCTTCCCAATCTTTTAAAATCACAATACCTAACGCATTATTTGAACCTGCACCACCAATTAATGAAAACCCTGATACGGCTATAAAATCAGTCGCTGCGGGTTCATTTTTAACTATTTCGGCTATTTTATGCATCACTTTTTCTGTGCGTCCACTTGCAGCTGCATCAGGTAATTGCACATCAACAAATACAAAGCCTTGATCTTCTGCTGGAATAAACCCTGTCGGGACACTTTTGGCCAACCATCCAGCGGCCACAAAAATAACCAATGCAAAAATAGCCATTCGTGCCGAACGTTTCAAAATAAAGTGTATGATTTTAGAATAGACGGTAGTAGATTTAGTAATACTTCTATCAACGGGCGCTAACCATTTTATCGGCGTCATTACTTTTTCATTTAGTAATAACGCACATAATGCAGGGCTTAAAGTAAGCGCATTGACAGATGATATAAGCACTGCAAACGAAATAGTAACAGAGAATTGTTTATAAAGTTCCCCAGTAATACCTGGCATAAAACCTACAGGCACAAATACCGCAAGTAACACTAAGGTGGTAGCTATAATCGGCCCTGTCACTTGTTCCATGGCTTTCGTTACGGCTTCTTTAATGGGTAGTTTTTCTTCTTTGAGGATACGCTCAACGTTTTCAATAACAATAATCGCATCGTCAACCACAATACCTATCGCAAGCACTAAACCAAACAAGGTAATTAAGTTAATTGAATACCCCATTGCCATCATAAAAGCAAAGGTTCCCACTAAAGAAACAGGAATAGCGATAGTAGGAATAAGTGTAGCTCGCCAATTTTGTAAAAATAAAAACACCACTAACACGACTAAACCAACGGCTTGAAATAATGTAACAACAACTTCATCAATCGATCGGTTAATAAACTCAGTTGTATCATACGGTATAGAATATTCAACACCGTCAGGGAGTTGCTTTGCAAGTTCTGCCATTTTAGCTTTTACATCACTTGCTACCTGCGTTGCGTTAGCATCTGTTAATTGGTAAATAACAATGAAAGCCGTATCTTGCTGGTTTAACTTAGCTATTACGCTGTAATCAGCAGAGCCCAGTTCAATACGTGCAATATCACTAAGACGGACGAAATTGCCATCTTGGTTTGAGCGAAGAATAGTTTGGCCAAACTCTTCGGGGGTTTTTAAGCGCCCTCGAGCTTGAATCGAATATTCAAATTGCTGGCTTGGTAAGCTTGGCGCTGCGCCTAATTTACCGGCTGCTACAATGGTATTTTGCTCTTGTAAAGCAGCCTGTACCTCAGCGATTGTTAGCCCAAGTGCAGCCATTTTATCTGGGCGCAACCACAAGCGCATCGAATAGGTCCTTTCGCCCATAACTTCTGCTGACGCAACACCAGGTATACGCCCAAGTGATTCGGTTAAATAATTGGTTGCATAGTTACTCAAAAATATATCATCAATATTATCTTTGCTAGAGAAGAGGTTAATCCCCAGTAGCATTGCACTTGATTTTTTCTTAACTGATACCCCCTGACGCTTTACCTCTGCAGGTAAGCCAGGCTCAGCAAGCGCCACCCTATTTTGCACGTTGACCTGTGCAATATCAGTGTCTGTACCAACTTTAAAATATACGGTTATGCTGCCAATGCCATTATTCGTTGAGCTCGATTCAATGTACATCATATCTTCAACACCATTGATTTGTTCTTCAATGGGTCTGATCACAGATTCCTCGACTATCTGTGCACTTGCACCGGGATAGACCGCGGTAATTTGTACTTGCGGCGGGGTTATCTCCGGGTACATATTCACAGGTAGTAATCCCATTGAAATCAAACCTGCAAGGGTGATAACAATCGAAATCACTAAGGCAAATTTAGGCCGCGCGATAAACGTTTTACTGATCATGAACGCTCCTTTTAGCCCGCGGCATTAGTTAAATTAGAAATAGTACCCGTGGTGTGATCAACCTTTTTCTCGACTGGCTTAACTTCCACCCCTTGGCGCACTTTTTGCAAACCTTCGACAATCACTTGCTCGCCTTGCTCAAGGCCAGACTCAACAACCCACATTGCATTAATACGACGACCTAATTGCACAATACGAGTGGCTACTTTTTTATCATCCCCAACGACGAGTACAAATTTGCCTTGTTGGTTTTCTTGAACTGCAGCCTGCGGTATTAGTGCCTGCTTTTGCTTATCTTTACTTTCTAAAATCAAGGTTACAAATAAACCCGGCATAACTATATTATTAGGATTAGCAAACGTTGCTCGTAGTTCTACCGTCCCCGTACTGCGATCAACTTTAGTATCAGCGAAATCAAGTTGCCCTTTTGATGCTAGGTTTGAGTTATTAGGTAAACGCAGAGATAAATCGATTGGTACATTTTGTGGGTTGCCTTCACTACCTTGGTGCTTTTGGCGGTAACTTATATAGTCAGACTCTTCTACCTGAAAATTAACGTAAATAGGGTCAACATCAGTAAGCTGAGCTAACTCGTTTGATGTTGGTCCAACTAAGTTACCTACATCATAGTTTACTTTACCAATACGCCCTGCAAATGGCGCTTTAATTTGTGTGTAACTTAAATTCAATTTAGCTTTTTCAAGATTGGCTTGTGCCGATTTAACCGCTGCAGCTGCTTGATCGTACTTTGTTGTTAACTTATCTAAATCAGATTGCGAAATAAACCCTTGAGAGGCGACTTCTTTGCCTCGAGTTAGGTCTCGCTTTGCACCATCTGCGCCAGCAATTTTGCTTTTTAAATCAGCCTCAATTCCTGCTACTGAAGATTGATACTCACTTGGATCAATCTTCAGTAATAACTGCCCTTTTTCTACATAGGATCCTTCATCAAAGTGGCGTTCAATCAGCTCACCTTCAACCCTCGCACGTATTTTAACTTCCTGATGCGCCTCAGTCCTCGCAACAAACTCTCGATAATTTCCAACATCTTGCGTTATAACCTTAAATACCGAAACGGCCGGAGGCGGAGCAACTTGTTTAGTAGCCGAGTCATCAGAGCAGCCTGCTATTGACGCAAATAATGCACCACCAATCATACATTTAATGGTTAATGACAGGTAAGTACCTAAAATATTAGGCGTAAACCGTTTCAGCATAGCTTTCTCCTTGGCAGGTAATGAAATGCATTACCATTTGGTTATTATCTAATTGTGCAAAACGCAACGTACGTTTAGGGCAAGTATTGACGATAGGTTTTGTGGTAAGTTCAAATAAAATATACACCACTTTGTAATTTTTTGTACATTGGTTTTACATTTGTGTCGCTGCTGTAAATTTTTGTTCAATTAAAGAGTGACGCTTTACATGTAATCGATTAACTCGTAAGCTAAAAATCAACAGGTCAGAGGAGTTGGCATGATTACATTAGAAATAAAAAACACAGTTGCGTACGTCACACTATTTCGAGCAGAGAAACAAAATGCGCTTAATTTCATCATGTTCAAACAACTAGCTAAAGTCATAAAGCAGCTTAAAAAAAACAAGTCGATTCGCGCTGTTATTATTCAAGGCAGTGGTGAACACTTTTGTTCAGGGCTTGATGTAGCAAGTGTAATGAAATCCCCAGTAGATATGTTTAAATTGCTCTTTAAATGGCTGCCTGGTAACTGTAACTTAGCTCAACAAGTTGTGCTTGGATGGCAGTCTCTAAGTGTTCCTGTATTTGCAGTTATACAAGGAAACTGCTTTGGAGGGGGATTACAAATAGCGTTAGGCGCTGATTATAGAATTGCTCATCCGGATACACTGTTAGCAATAATGGAAGCACGCTGGGGACTTTGCCCCGATATGGGTGCTAATGTCATTTTACCTAGTTTATTAAAGCGTGATGACGCGCAATGGCTAGCAAGTCATGCCGAACCAATAAGTGCATACAAAGCACACGAGATTGGCTTGGTCACTCTACTCAGTGACAACCCACATGATGCCTGCCAAAGTATGATTACAACTTTACTCGAGCGCTCCCCCGATGCCCTTGCAGCTATAAAGCGAGTCACACAACAAAGTTATCACACGCCAAAACGTCGTATTTTAGCAAAAGAAACCTTTAGCCAAATCAGGTTAATTATCAATCCAAATACCAAAAAAGCGATTGCCAAAGCAAAAGGTAACGACACGATAAAATATCAAAACCCTAAACACTGGTAGTCTATAAGTCGCATAGTTTTTTTAGGCTAAACATGTTCAAGTTTACTCATTAATTAAATAAAATAAGCAATGATGAAAACGACCCAAGTATTATCTTACCCTGTACTACGCTATTTGATTAGTAGCGCATTGATCATTGGTAGTTTAGCTGCGGCAAAAACAATAATGCACTTGATTGGAGGGGGGTTCCCTGCGCCATTACTTGGGATGCTTATATTACTGTCGCTGCTACTATGTGGCTTAGTGAAAGAGCAACAATTACTTCCCTGCGCTTCACCTCTTTTAAATTTTATGCCCCTGTTTTTTATCCCCGCCGGTGTCGGGTTTATTGAACACTTAGGCTTAATTAGACAGCATTGGCAGTTTTTAACAGCCACACTGATTTTTGTTCCCCTGAGTAGCTTAATTCTGATCAGTTATGTGATTGCCCTATTCAAAGGACGGGATCATAATGAGTAATATGTGGTGGTTGAGCATTCCAATTATAATTACGCTCTTTATATTACTGAGAAAGTTGAATTCTCGAATTCAATCACCTTTATTAAAGGCAATAAGTAACCCCGTATTTTTAGCCATTACTATTTTCGCGGTTATCCTTATTGCAGCTGATTTATCCTACACGCGCTTTTATCAGCATAGTCAATTACTCAGCTGGCTATTAGAGCCGGCCATTGTTGCACTAGCACTGCCTCTTTATCAGCAATTTATCCATATCAGAAAAAACGCTTTATTAATTTTACTTAGCTGTACTTTTGGCGTTATTAATGCAACCGTTGTAGCGACATTATTGAGCGCTTTATTTGATGTTCCTGTGCACTTAGCTGCGTCTGTAGCAGCACTGTCTGTAACAACGCCTATTACTTTGCTAATTACCGATTCGCTCGGCGGCATTGCATCCCTAGCCGCAGCGATGGTTATTTTTATTGGCCTGCTGGGAGCGTTATTTGGCTTTATGCTTTTTCGCATTTTGGGGATTTATAACCACCAAGCACAAGGTGTTGCTATAGGCACTGCATGCCATGCTATTGGCACCGCCGCTGCATTAAATGAAAATACGAGCATTGGTGCTTTTGCATCAGTTGCCATGGCATTAAGCGCGCTGGTAACTGCGTTAATCGTCCCTCTACTTTATCCTTTTTTAAGCCAAGCTCTGCTATGATAAGCAACAATAGAGCGTTTAATTTTTAATGAGCACGTAATGATCAGTACAGAAATACAACAAGTCGAAAAATATTACACCATGATCAGCGAGTACCTCGTTAAGTACAGCATGCAGCTAGTCGGCGCAGTATTGATCTTAATTTTTGGTTTATGGGTTGCGCAAAAAATATCTAAAATGGTTGCCGCACTCATGGCGCGCAATAATATGGATATCACGCTTACTAACTTTGTCAGTAATGTCGTAAAAGTACTGCTGGTCATCATGTTTATTATTATCGCACTGGGCAAAATAGGCATAAGCGTTACACCATTTGTAGCTGCTATTGGTGCCGCGTCCCTTGGTGCAGGCTTAGCACTACAAGGGATGTTGTCTAACTATGGCGCAGGTTTGGCGATTATTGCCACTCGCCCGTTTATAGTAGGCGATACCATTGAAGTTAAAAACGTCAGTGGCCAAGTTAAAACGATTGAGCTGGGACATACTGTTCTTATCAACGAAGAGAAAGTCGAAATTACCATTCCAAATAAGCATATCGTCGGTGAAATCCTGCATAACTCGTTTAATTACTCTCTTGTTAAGGGCGAAATAGACATCGCTTATAACGCCAGTGCTGAACAAGCAATTGAACTCATTGAAGGGGTATTAAAAAATCATGAATTAGTTGCTGATGACCCTCATTCACAGGTCGGCATTGAGCGCTTTGCAGACAGCGGCGTTACTATTAGTTATCGCTATTGGGTACCAACAACTAAAATTATTGAAACCAAATTGGCTGTCAATGGAGGCGTATATAAAGTAATTCAAAACGCAGACATTGAAATTCCATTCCCGCAACGGGTTATTACTATCAACAAAAATGAGCTGGATAGTTAATTTAAATCTCAACTTAAAAGGATAACAAATGCAAAGTAACTCAGTGAACGCAGCTAAATACCTTGCTCTTGTTATCCTCGTTATTCTTTGCTGGTTACCCCATTTTAACGATTATATTATGACGTTTATTGACCAAGCCCTACTACAGTCATCTATCGTGTATGCATCAGCACGTAGCGTAAACGCCATTATCTCGTTATTACAATCTGCTGAGGTTGGGATCGGTATCGCAAGTATTCAACCCGCGCAACTACTTGATCCTGTAAATGATTTAGCCGAATACATTGCTGATGCAATGCGTATGGCTATTGGCTCACTCTTTATTCAACGCATACTGTTCACTATGTCATCGGGTGTGTTTTTTAGTGGCTTATTTACACTGAGCGCCGTCGCGTATGTCATTTGTGACTATGGTGGTTATTTAAAGCAACTAAAAGGACGGTTACTGGCAAGCTTGGTGTTAATCAGGTTTTTAATTCCCTTGGTTGTACTGAGCACTGGGCTAATGAGTCATGCATTTTTAGATGAAGAGATTGATAATAAAAATCAATATATCGAAGGAAAAGTAGACACTTTAAATACCCAAGCAAATGCAACATCACAGCTATCATCGCAAGTGACGGCTAAAATAAACAGCCAAAAACAAACTATTTTTGATGAAATAGAAATAATTAACACCCAAGAATTACAGTTAAATACCGTTATAATAAACAATCAACAACGCCTAGATAAACTAACTCAACAGATAAATATAATCCAAGATGCACGCTCACTCACAGAAAAAATAACCCTTACAGAGCTTGAATCTGCCAAACCATTAATTGCAAAACAACAAGCCCTTAAACAAAAGCAGGCTGCTATCAACAATCAATTAGCCGCGCTGTACTTACAAAAAAGCCAACTTAAAAAACAACTTATTGGGCTTAACGACCAACTAACGGGAAATACTGGTAATATAGTGAGTCGCGTTGTAAATACGGTTAGTAACGGCATTACTAATATGGTGGCATCAATGGAAAGTTTATTTACAGATTTTTTAAACCTGCTTTCACTCTTGATATTAAAAATACTACTGATACCGCTATTATTTCTATATTTATTCAGTAAAGTATTTAAAGCGATTTGGCAACGCAGCGTCACCCTATGGCGTGTTGACCTTTGAGGATTGAAATTTGTTCAACCTAGGGGCGATTTAATCGCGGCGCGAGGTTTGGAATCGAGTGGGCTCGATAACTGCTCCTGCGTTATTCTACTGGCTCACATCCATGTGAGAATAAGTAAAAATCGAGCAAAGCTTCCACGTCCTGCTCACGCCCCTTACCTACATCCGTGTAGGTAACAAAGAGTTAATAGCTCCTAGAAAGAACCCTTTGGGCAGCGCATGTTTGGCATTTATACTGCGTTATCGCCTACTTATGGGGAACAACCACACTGCATAGGCGCTACCTTGCCTAAATACCAAATAGACTGCTGCAAAATCAATCACGAAAGGTTAACACGCCCTAACACAACGCCAAATAAAAGATGAAGTTATCAGTGCAACCAAATGATTAAAATAACGTACTCATCCACCACGCTAACAGTACTATAATTGAAGTTGCAACTAACGCTTTAGCTTTGTGTTTTTTGATAATTCGCTCAGCCTGATCGCCTGCAAAATATACCACCAGTGCGAGACCAAAATAACGAATAGAGCGCGCAATAGTGGTCGCAATTAAAAACAGCAGCAAAGAGTATTTAGTAGCGCCCGCTGCCAACATAGCAATCTGAAATGGAATTGGCACAATACCCAAAGTCATTACAAACCAAAAACCTTGCGCTTGCATTTTTTGCTTAACCTGCTCAAATTGCTCGGGGCTTGAAAAGCTATTTATAACCCAATCCCCTACCATATCAAACAAATAATAGCCTAGGGCATAACCTACTAAGGCCCCAAAAATACAGCCAATAGTAGCCATTAGGGCAATTAGCCAAAGCTTTTCACGCCTAGCTTGCATTAAAGGAACCATTACCGCTTCTAATGGGATAGGCACGATAGTTGATTCTAAAAATGACGCAACCGTGATCCCGCTGAGCATATGCTTAGAATCAATAAATTGACGAGTTTTTTGTTTTATACTTTTCCCAACAGACATCCTAACTCCTTGTGCACCCAAAAATAGATAATTTAATTCTATGTAAAAGCGAGTAAATACATGGTGCAATATGTGAAATATCCTCTTCGATAATACCCTTACTAAATCCACTCTTATGCACTACAGCTTTACTCTTTGCAATCTAAGTGCCAAACAAAAAATAAAGCTTAACCTGCTAAATATAAAAGGGTTTTAGTATAAGTGAATTATTAAAAAACGAGGCGTGAGGCCATCAAATGTAAAATTGGCCTTTAACTCTGTACATATTGGAAGGTATTTTTATTACTAAAATAACAGGTGTTATGTTATTTCAAAACGTCCTCGGCCACTATTTTTAGCTTTATATAACGCTTGATCTGCACGCTTCATAACCTCTATCAACGAATCATCAGCTTGCTTTATTGAGCCGCCAATACTAACACTTAACTTACGAGTTGCAGCAACATCAACAGTACTTGCAAGAGTTAGCAAGTGCTGTGTGATTGCTGTGATATCTGCCATACACGTACTTGGGTAATAAATGGCAAATTCTTCGCCACCGATACGAGCAAAAATAGCATCGTCCTTAAACTCACTCGCAAATAGAACAGCCAATTCTTTTAAAACATCATCACCGATATCATGCCCAAACTCATCGTTAATTGATTTAAAATGATCAATATCAACAATAAAAATACTGTAAGGCTTACTCTCATTGTTTTTCACATACTGGTAAAAGTAACGCCTATTAGCTACTTTAGTTAAATCATCCGTAATTAGTTCTTTAGAAAGCTGTTGATGAGCTTGCGCCAAATTCTGCATAGCTAAGAATAAGCCGTAACCTGTCACTAACATGCCAGATGTACGAAACATATCTTCAACATAAATACCAATCCATTTAGGTTGAAAGAGTACTTCATCTAATAAATCAAAAAGCAATCCTGTAGTCCATAACCACAAACCTAAGCTTAAGAAAAAATACGTTTTTATCACCAAGTGAGATAACTGAACCAGCCAAAATATACAAATAACAATTAATAAATTTATTGCATCAGTCGCAACACCATTAAAGTATATATCTTGCTCAAGCACATGATATTCTGATAAATAACCAACTATTACTACGGCAATCATCACAACAAACAACACAGTAAAAAGCTGCTTTAAGGGTTTAATATACATAAAGAGGAGTCGCACGCCATTTAAGATTAATTACAAATATGCACTATTACATTAAATAGCCATGCCAACAATAAAACATTAAAAAATCTCAATGTGCTTTATTTAACATGCAATCATAAGTTAAGTCTCAGATTTATGTCGCATTTATAAGTTTTATTTTTTACTATCTATGAATTAATAAGTATGTAAAAGCGCACCGTATGTCAAACGATCGATTTATTCCCTTCACAAAGCACGATATTGTCGATCTCTGTGCCCAAGAGCTTACCGAACAAGATACTGAGTCCTTCAAGCAATTTAGCCATTTACTCGCAAGCTTGATACATAATCAATACCATCACCAACTTGAGTCACTTAAACATAACTATGCCCCTTTTGACCCAAACAGAGACACTCGCTTACTCGGACTAATTTCTGATGAACAAAAAGCCCTTCATCAGGCTGAATTTGCTAAAGAGTTTGCAAGCATTCTCAATGCAGCAAACTACGAAAAGATCACTTCTGACGATTTACAAGATGCCCTGCGTGAAGAGTCACTCTTTAAAGTACGTTTAGCCGTTGAGTTTGATGATTTTGCTGAAGTCGTGTTTTATCGCAGAGGTGAATCCCAAAAAACTGAGCAACTTCGCTCATGGTGGGGATTAAAAACACACACTCTACAATTTACAAATTATGAACGCGTTGCGGTGTTTATTCGCTTTAAAGGGGCAGATTACTTTACTGCAAAAAACAAAAAAACACTGGGTTATGAGCCTAATTCGACCATCATAAAATTATTTCAAAACGTCCCTAAAGCAGACCTAGAAATGTTGTTTCCAAACAGCGAAGTTAAAATGCGCCCGATTGATAAAGTGGTCATTGCCACATCAGCACTCATTGGCGGCGCGATAGTATTAGTGACGAAACTTGGCGCGTCTATTTTATTGTTAATCGCTTTATTAGCCTTTTGGGGAGGTTGGCGTAATGAAGAAGTACATATGAGCCAACAGCACTTTATTACTTTTGCTATTGGAATGGGCGTGTTTGGTAGCTTTATTTTTAAAGAATGGAGTAAATTTAAAAACCGTAAAATTCGTTTTATGAAAGCACTCACTGATAACTTGTACTTTAAAAATTTAGACAACAATGCAGGCGTATTTCATACATTGATTGACTCTGCCGAAGAAGAAGACGTTAAAGAAGCACTGCTTGCCTACACCTTCTTATTAAAGTCACCGCAAGGTTTAACCGCGCAAGCGCTTGATGAAAAGATTGAAGACTGGTTTAAAAATAGCTACCAATGTGAACTTGATTTTGAAATTACTGATGCACTGAACAAGCTAACAAAAATGAAACTGGTTACTGTTATTGAACAGCATTACTTTAGTGTTGAGTTAAGCCAAGCGAAAGCTCAGCTCGATAGCCATTGGGATGGTTTATTCAACTACAGCTAAACTTATTTAATCGAGTTAAGCACAGCACTTTTTATATTTTTTACCACTTCCACACGAACATGGATCGTTACGTTGTGGTGTTTTCTCAAAAACTTGCGTAACGGGTTTGTTGAGTACGATATCCAAAGGAGCAATGTCTTCAGCTAACGTACTATCAACTTTAATATCAGCAAATAAATCATTGGCTACCAAAATAGCATTTATTTCACGTTCGCGCTCAGGGCTTTGCACCTGTAAAACCAGCGGATTTTCTTCGCTACCAGGTTTTACATTTGGCTTAGGCTTATAAGTACCTTGGTTATTTTTACCCATAATATCGGGTTTACCGCGATAGAAAAATTTTGACACCGGCGTTCCTAACTGTCGTTTTAAAGCAACTCACCGCGAGTCGCCAAAGGCTGCGCAGTCTAACAGAATTTAAGGCTGTTAGCGCGCATCTTTAACATTGACCATAAGCGTATAACACGCGATATCTTTACTCTTCGTCAGGTGCTTGTGCAGCCTTTATCCGTTCTTGGTTTTCTTGCATTTGCTCAAATGCAGCTTTGATCTCATCAAGAACCGAATCAACATCAGCAGCAGCATGATCATCGACTAAATTACCGTAAAGAACCGTTTCAGCGGTTAACTCACCCGCTTGATACAATGCCCACATTTCTTCACCAAAACGTGTATCGAGTATTTCTGGTGCGTACTGCCCATAATACAAGCGCATATTACGTACATCGCGTAAAAACATTTCTTGCGCATTGTTATTTGCCGCCGCATTCACCGCTTGCGGTAAATCTATAACTACGGGGCCATAACTATCAACTAACACATTAAATTCAGACAAATCACCATGCACAATACCTGCACACAGCATTAAACGAATGTAATGCACCATAGTAGCGTGATCTTCAATTGCTTGCTCAGCAGTTAAATTTACATCATTTAAGCGCGGCGCAACATCACCATCATTATCGGTGACTAAATCCATGATCAGTACACCATCATAACAACCATGCGGCTGTGGAACTTTTACACCAACGCGTGAGAGTGTAAATAGCGCATCCACTTCAGCATTTTGCCACACATTTTCTTGTTCTTTACGGCCAAATTTAGAGCCTTTTTCCATCGCACGGCCACGACGGCTGTTACGTACTTTGCGTCCTTCTTGGTATTTTACTGCTTGTTTAAAACTGCGGTGTTGTACATCTTTGTATACTTTCGCACAGCGAATATGTTCACCGCAGCGAACTACATACACTGAGGCTTCTTTACCACTCATTAATTGGCTGATGACTTCATCAACTATACCGTCCTCTATTAACGGTAAAATCTGTTTTGGCGTTTTCATAGCACACTTATACCGTACTTAGTCATACCTTTTAATCTACTCACATCTATATTTTATTTTCAGACCCTTACGTTAAAGCAAAAGTAACTGAAAACCAATGCTAATAATCGCAACTTTATGCTTTATTGCAGATCTATAAGCGTAAAAAACTTGACTAAACCTGCCAAATCCACAAACTACGAGATAAATAGCTTTAAATTACACTTATTAAATATGAAATCAGAAATTCGCTATCGTTTCCAGTCAGGTCAAGTAGCTAACCGTTTTTTAAATGAATTAAAACACTGGCCTATTGCAGATGTAAAAACCACACTTTTAAATGGTGGTTTTGATGTTAAGGTTAGCTATTACTTTGACAGTGCAGAATTTGACTACACATGCGCAGAGCTCGATGATTTAGCAGCCAGGCATGAAGGCAAAGAAGTTACCTAAAAGAATATATAAAAATTCATTACTTGTGGTTAAAATACGAATAAAGAATAAAGAATAAAGAATAAAGAATAAAGAATAAAGAATAAAGAATAAAGAATAAAGAATAAAGAATAAAGAATAAAGAATAAAGAATAAAGTATTTTAATAATTTCTATACCTTTAGGCTAACTTTCACTAAACTGCACTCTGCTTGTTTAAAAAGAGAGCATTTATATTGCGCAACCTGCTACTAACCTTCATTTTACCACTGTACAGCCCATTTGGTTTAGCAACATCGTTAACATTCGTAGCTGAAGACTTACCTCCTTATCACTTCAAAAATAGTGAAGGTGAAGTGGTTGGTGCTTTAGTGGATATTTCAAAAGCCGTTTTAAAAAAAGCAAAATTAACGGGTAAATTTGAAATAATGCCAATGGCACGCGCTTTTCATGAATTTGAAACACACCCAAATATCATCATGATGTCGTTATTAAAAAATCCAACTCGTGAAAGTCAGTTTCAATGGCTCGGTCAAGTCTATTTTGCAGATGCATATTTAGTAAGCCTAAAGGATTTTGAATACTCGACCCCCTCACTTCAAGCCGCAAGAGCTTACAGGGTCAGTACGATTAGGGGTTACTCAAGCGAGCATTATCTTAGAAGTGCTGGTTTTGATGAGAGTAATAACTTAGTACTCGTAAGTAATTACTCTCAATTGTGGAATATGCTTTATAAAGGCCGAGTTGATTTTGTTTTAACTAACACACTCACATTACAAAATGAATTAAAACTTATTGGTTTAGACCCTAACCAAGTAAAAAAGCATGTTCATTTAACTGATTACCCTTCCACACTCTACTTTGCTGCAAACAAAAATCTAGATGAGCAAACGGCATCAGCAATTAAGCTAACGATTGAACAAGTAAAAGAGAGTGGCCAATATCAAGCAATTTTAAAAAAATGGCAGTTACCTGAACCTGAAAAACAAATAGCAACCGAACAACCATATTTAAACATCGTAAAATAAAATGAATGATCCTAACAATAAAATGCTTTACTGTTTCAAACTACAAGTAAGCCCTATTTTTAACACTGCGCTATGACCAAATTTTTCATCCTAAAATACATTGCTTTTTTTATGGGCTCTATTGCGTGTTACACCTTGCATACACAGTTTATGGTACCTGTGGTTATTGCATCTTGCCTTACAGGGCTTATTGGTAGCTTTATTCCTTTTCCAAAAAGCTCTGGTAATCACCCATATGCGGCTATTTATGCTGGGAGCTTTGCAGGTATGTGTTCACAGGGTTTAATAAGTAGCTACTGGGAGCTTGCCATTATTTCATTGATTGGCGCAATTTTGTATGTATTAACAACAAAGCTATTTACAGGCTTTGGTGGTAGATTGGGAAGTATTGCATTTGTCAGTGTAGCTCTATTTGTATTAGCTAAGGGGATTGTTTTATGAGCCTTATATCTGCACTACTTGCGTTACTTGGCGCATTCTTAACTTTTTACCTAGCACAACACAATCGTCTTGATGCTATTCGTGCATCAGCAATCTTATCAATTAGCGCTTATCTGCTATTGAGCTTGAGTGACGTTGATGCACAGCTTTACAGTGCAATTTTTTTTGGCGGTACCTTCATCGGCATGAGTGCGCCTAAACGCTTTGGTATTTACACTTTATTTTCAGCCAGTTTGATTTTTTCAGTACTGTTTGAACATTTAATACCGAGATTTAATAACTTTGGGGGGGCATTGGGTGTCAGCGCATTTTTATCGGTATGCATTTGCCAAACGGCTATTGTACTAGGAGCTCCGCGCAGTAAAAAATAGTGATGCCAATTGCATTGAATTAGCGCTCCGTTACAGCGATAAGGGAGTAGCTCAATAACAAGGCAGCGTTTATGGCTATCATGTATAAGTAATTTTTAATGCCGCGAATGAGTTATTTAATTAGCAATAATGCTCATCCATTCAGTTTAACTCACAAAAAAAGCAAGCTTAATGAAGCTTGCTTCTGTTATTTTAAATTATATTATTTTTTACGTCGTCTAAGCGCCGCAAATGGCATTAATAACAATGTAAACCAATATAAACTACCACTCGATTTACGCGTAGTTGGCTCTGTATTATCTACCGGCACAGCAGGTTTAGTACCTTCGCCTGTAATAGTCATCACAACGTTTGTTGTTACTTGCTGTTCACCATCAGAAACCGTGTATGTAAATGTTTCTGTCGTAGATTCTCCACTGTATAAGCTGTCAAATTTACCTGCAGGATCATATGTTAGCGTACCATTACCATTATCTGTAACTGCACCTTTGATATTATCAGCATTAAACGATGAAACAGTTAATACATCACCATCCTCATCAGTATCATTCGCTAAAACATCAACCTGTACAGTTTCAGACTTAGTTGTTGTTGCTGTATCTTCGACACTTACTGGCAATGTATTTTCACCTATAATCGTTATAGTCACTTGCGCTGAGCTTTGCGCGCCCAATTCATCGGCAATCGTATAAGTGAAGCTCTCTGTTGCTGTTTCACCTTTTTTAAGGTTATCAAATTGCCCATTTGGAGAGTAATTCCAAGTATCGTCATTATTATCTGTTAACTGCCCATTAAGTGCTGCGTCGTAACTTAATAACGTAATTGTATGACCATCTATATCGCTATCATTACTCAAGGCAGAAATAGTAACTGATGCATTTTCTTTCACTTCAACCGTATCAACAGCGGCCTCAGGTGAACTGTTGATATTAACAGCTACGGTAACAGTACCTTCAACAAATGCACCGTTATTATCTGTGGCTATATATTTAAACGTATCGGTTACTATGGTCCCTTGTGTTTCGTCAGCAAATGCTACCGATGCATCATAGGTGACTTTATCTCCTGAAAGGGTAACCGTTGCAAGTGTATTAGTGGTATCAATGCTGTCAATCGTTAACGTATCACCGTCAATGTCGGTATCATTATTTAAAGGCGATAACATTTTTGTTTGACCTGACCAGACGCTAACATTATCTGCATTGATCGCTGGTGCATTATTAGGCGCAACGTCGGTATTTAATGCCTCACCAGCACTAATTTGATACCCACCCGCTACAGCACTTACATCTTCATGTTTAACCGCAGCATAAATATTTGACTCTAGATCAGCTTTATCTATTGTATAATATAGATACCCTGTTTTAGATGGATTAGTATCCAAAGTAATGCTTTCTTTTATTGCTGTTGTACCATCTGATTTATATAAATTTAGGCTCGGCTTCATACCTAAACTTAAATCAGCTACACGAACGACTAAATCCTTACTAGTATCAACACCACTAATATCATAAAAGTCTATATCACCTGCATTATCAACAACACCTGTAACACCTGCATTCGTTGTAGCTAAATCATCACTACCTGTATAGGTATCGTTACCATCACTATCACGTGGTACATCGGTAATAACTAAAGATGTTTTAGTGATACGTACAAAATTTTCAGTAATCGCTGGTAACGCTTCAATTGTAGGAACTGATCCATCTAAAGTCGCCGTTAATAAGCCCGTAGTCGTATACATAGCAGCGCTATCATTATTATTTACGTGAACTTCTACTTGGTAAATCCCGTTACTTTTATAAGGAGCAATAACAGAGTAGATACCATCACCTGCCACCGCATCGCCCTCAAGGCCATTATCAAACATATCCAACGTCGTGGTAAGGTCCGACGGTGATGTAATAGTCGCAACTACATTAGCCCCAGTGATCAACTTATCCTTCGTAATCGCAGTGGTGATAATCATCGGTTCAGGGTAAGTTACTGCATTACCTGTAAAGCCTTCTACGCTGACCGTATAACTACCTGAAAGACTTGGCTCCGCACTAATATTAACAGCAGTTTTTAACTCACTATTTACGCTCACATTACTGATCTGCAGCTGCCACTGCCCAAGACCATGTGCCGCAATATCAGCTTGAGTAATGTTTGTATTGCAAGACTGTGTGCCCGCGGCTTCAACACACTCAAAAACAACTCCGGTGACTTCAACACCAGTAGCATCTAATAATTTAAGCTCAACATCCGTTGCCGCTAAATTATGATTCACAAAAACATTAATATTATCTAAACCTGAATCAACTTCTATTGCTTGCGTGGCACTTTCAGCACTATTTATTGTGAGCAATGATGACGCTAAATTTTGGTTATCCGTTGCGATTGCATTTGCTTGTAAAAATGCATCCACAATTTGTGCAAGTGATGTAGGAGATGAAAAATATTTTCCCCCGGTTTCATTTGCTAACGTTAATAAAGGGCCTGTTGGTGATGCAAAGCCATAACCAAAGCTAAAAATAGGAATATTTGAATTTTGATAATTTGCAATAACCTCACTTTGCGACCTTGTTGAGCTATTATCATCGCCATCAGCTAATACAAATACCACTCCTGGTGCACCGCTCCCCTCATTTTGTTGATAGGTAACTAAATTATCTAGCGCTAACTGTGACCCATCGTATAAAGCCGTTGAGCCTGAAGAACGAATAGCATCAATTGACGCCTTCAGACTTACTTTTACACCTGTATCAGGGTTTTCGATTTTTTGTATTGGAAAGTCCTGTACAACACTGCGGTTGCTAGAAAAACTCACTAGCCCCAAGGAAGTACTGCCTTCAGCTGTCGCATCCACTAATATTTTGGCGGCTTGTTTTGCGTTATCAATTGCTGAGCCAGACATGCTGCCTGAGCGATCTATAACAACTTGCATATCAATATCACCTTCAACCCAAACAACTTCAAGTTGATCGCGACATGATGTCTGGGCCGTTGGTAGCTCAATTTTTACTGGTGTAGTACTATCAGGTGCATTATCTGCCAATGTGACAAAACGTGTACGATTAGGCTGCGCTGTTTTACGCCCTAACTTAGGGTCATCTTTAGCATCTTGCAGTAATACCTCCCAAGCACTTTTACCGTAAACCCGCCCTTGTGCTGTACGGTTTACGTCGCCTATAGAATCTGCCGTAGAATGATTGAGCCATATCATATCACCTTGCGTTGCTCGCCATTGGTTACTCATTATAGATGTTGCAGCAACATCTGTATTTAACGGTGTGCTCGCTTCCCCTGAATCGGCTGTACCCTGGTATTCATCAAATACGCCATATGCATAATGCCCCCACTCATGTGCTAATGTATAACCTGCACCTAATGGATCGTTAAGCATGTCATGATCAACACCTGGCGATGCACCATTAGGGAAAACATCACCAAACCAAATGTGCATGCCATTGGCACCAAAACCAGAAGCATTGGCACGTGGCCACTCTCTTTCACCCCAAATAATGTCAGATTTAGAGCGATGCTTATTTTCTCTAAATACACTTACTTTTCCTAGCTTATGCGCACCATTAGTTTGTTCACAGATACCATCGGCAAAATTTGCAAAAATTTCTTCATAAACTACTTGCTCAACCCCTTCAGGGTTATTATGCAAAGAGACTGTAATATCAAATATCGCTTTAGAAGAATCAGTGGAGCTTACATTGACTGATTGGATATTTTGAGCTGAAAAGGTTTGCTTATTTTGGTTTTCATCTATTGTATTAACGCGTGATAACCAGCTACTTGCAGCAAAAACAGAGGTTGAAGCCAACGCCATGCCTACACATAAAGCGCTTTTTGTAAGTTTATTGTTTTGCATTTTTAATTCCTTTTTACCACTAAATATAATTGGAAGGTATGCTTTCCTTGCCCGACAATCAGTCTACGATTACGTTTAAGTAACTTAGTAATCTCAGGATAAGCTTGATGAAACTCAGTTAAAGGCATTAATTTAAATGCGCGTTCAACGAGTAAGTTTCCGTGTAAAAGGAGATCCGGCTTGATTCTATTGGGTACATGCAAAACAATGATATTTTGATTTGAAACCGCCTCTAACAAAGTGCTTTCACTGATAGAAAAAAAATCTGTCGATGCAGTCGCACACGACTGAAATACATTTCCATCATTCCAGTATTTATAAGCATTTCCATACTTATTACTTTGCTCTACAGGTACATCAATTATACATTGAATACTTACCGCGTTATGCTCAAAATATTGATGGGATAACAAATCCAAATTTGAATCAAAATAAATCAATTCAAACTTATTATCTGATAACTCATTAACTATTTTTGTAGTGAAATAACGCTGGATATTTAGAGGGGACTTATTCACATAAGTGATATGCGCGAACGCATAGCTACATACAACAGATTGCCAAAGGCAAAAGGCAGTAATAGTCTTCATCATCATCCCTGAAAAAACCAATCATCCATAATACAACCGCAACCCTAGCAAATAAATACGAAAAAAAAAACCTTTTACCTACTAAATTGAATGATAATCAAGCTAAATAAATTGCTCAGTCGAATTAGCAATTTATATTATCTGCTATCAAGCACCTTCCTCTTTACTTATTAAATCAGCCATTTTTTGGTTAATTTCATCATCACATTTATAACTACAGTGGTGGAACATTGAAGTTTAAAACAATAAAATTACCGCTAAACGATAACTTTTGATTGATTAAAAGTAACAATCCTGACATATTAAATTTTTTAAAGGAGCTACCATGTTAAAAATAATTATCAAAATATCACTTACTCTACTGCTATTTAGCCAAGCAGCCTGTACTACCATAAGCCTTAAAGAGTCTCACTTTATTAAGCCAGATAAACGGATACAACTCTCTGATCTGAAAGCTATTAATCGCTCAGCAAAAACACAACTTATAACGATTGCTAGCCAAGATGGTATTCAATTAAGAGGAACGTTAATAACCATAGATAATGCTAAAGCAACTATTCTATATTTTGGTGGCAATCAATTTAGAGTAAATATAGCCGGGGGCGAGCCTGCAACGGCACTTTTGCCTTTACAAACGAATATATTAATGATCGATCACAGAGGCTATGGGCTTAGTGACGGGAAACCCACTATTGATAATTTAAAGCAGGATGCGTTAACCGTTTTTGATTTTGCAAAGCAACACAGTGAACTTGTTAATGCGCCTATTATTGTTCACGGTCACTCATTAGGAAGCATGATAGCAAGTTATGTTGCCAGCCAACGTAATGTCGCAGCCCTAGTACTTGAAGGCAGTGTAACCAATGTAGAGCAAATGACACAATCTCGTATCCCATGGTACGCAAAGCCTTTTATTGAGCTGAACTACTCACCTGAGTTACGCAGTATTGATAACCTTAAAGTCATCGAGCAATACACTGCGCCTTTACTTATTATTACAGGCGAAAAAGACACACAAACGCCAAGCTCTCTTGCTAAATCTCTGTACGCACATTCAGCATCAAAACATAAGCAATTATATATCGCACAGGGAAAACATCACGGTGATGCACTAGATGGTGCTGAACTTAAAAAGCATTATGAGGTATTATTAGCCCAATTAACGCCAAATAGTCTATAACAATGAAAAAAATAATTTGGATGAGCAATATCATTTTAACGCTGCTATTGCTCAGTTTACTCACGATGCTCATTACCACTGTAATTGTGCTGATCAGCGATACCCCACTATTAAATTTTAGCCAAGAAAACGGCACTAACATGTGGATTGGGCTTGAGGTAAGCGGATCATGGGCATCAGCCGCTAAACAACTAACACAAAATAACTTCAATGCTGTAATTTGGTTAGGTTTACTGCAACTACTGCCTTTTATTTTAATTAATATTATTTTGATTCGGTTATTTTACCTTTATCGCCAAGGACTCTTTTTTAACCCAAAAAATATTAGCTGCTTTACTTGGCTTGGTACTGTTTTACTTGCTCAATTTATTATTGTTGCCATTTACCCCGCACTACTTTTTACACTACTTAATTATGTAACCGGCAGTGGACTTGGTAGAATGGTGTCAATTAATGACACAGACATTATTGGTTTGTTAGCTGGATTAATTATTTACGTCATCGCGTGGGTAATGAAACAAGCACACCAATTACAACAAGAACAAGAGTTAGTAATTTAATGGCAATTATTATCGATTTAGACGTAATGCTCGCGAAGAGAAAAATGAAATCTAGCGAGCTTGCAAATGCAATTGGCATTACCCCACAAAATTTATCAGTATTAAAAGCTGGCCGCGCAAAAGCGATTCGTTTTAGTACTTTAGACGCTATTTGCCAACACCTTGATTGCCAACCAGGCGACCTATTACGTTACGACACACAAGATCACAACGAGCTCTAATTTAATGTTTTAGAGAGAAAGCAAATACCAAATAACTACCTGCTACAAAAAAACAATCCATTACAACTAAAAAACACACCTAACCTCTACTTTTCAAACTTAAAGCTTATTGTGTAAAGCACACCTCAAAGTTACCATAAAAGGTACAAGCAGAATAAACTTAAGCTACATTTTTGTGCTTATTCTGCGCGTCAAATTAAATTACATTTAGCTTTTTTAGGATCATAATGAACATATTACATAAAACATTGCTCGCAATGTCACCGTTGGCATTAGCAATGTTACTTCCTGTTTCAAATACCGCATCAGCCCATGGTTATATTTCTAAACCAGAATCTCGTGGCTACTTATGTCGCCTACGCGAAAACGCCAATTGCGGCAATGTTGTTTATGAACCACAAAGCCTAGAAGGACTAGATCGTTTCCCTGAATCAGGCCCTGTTGATGGTCATATTGCCAGTGCAGGTCTTCGCGGATTTGGCCAACTAGACAGTCAGTCAATCAATCGCTGGACAAAACGCCATATTAAAGCGGGTCCAAATGAGTTTAGCTGGACACTAACAGCCGCTCATTCATCTCGTGACTGGCGTTATTTTATTACTAAAAAATCGTGGAACCCTAATAGCCCATTAACCCGCGACCAATTTGAAGCGGTTCCTTTTTGCGAATACCAAAGCTACAACAAACAACCACCGCGTCAATTAACTCATCTGTGTAACGTACCGTCAGATCGTAGCGGTTACCACATTGTACTGGGCGTATGGGATGTAGCAGATACTCCAATGAGCTTTTATAATGTTGTTGATGTGATGATCGATAACGGTGATACCAGCAATGTGTCGTGGCAAGATGTAGGCGATATTGGCACTGGTCGTGATTTAAAAGTAGGTGATAAAGTAAAAACTCGCGTATTTGGTGACTCTAAAGAATTACCCTCTTTACAAACCGTGTTAGAAATAACAACCACAGAGCAAGGTCTTAGTGAAAATTGGACCCTTGCTTTAGCGAAAAAAATTAACGAGTCGCAGTCATGGCTACAAGCAGGTCAACTAAATGAAGATAAAAATATTGAGCCAATCTCTGGTCGCAATGAAATCTTCGCACAAAGTAACTCTGGCATAAGCTCAGTTGAGCTTGCTTTTGAAATGGCGCCACTGCCTAAACCAAACTTTACTGTGAGTGGTTTAGCCCATAACTACGTCATCAAAGATGGCGCTATTAGTCTTGATTTTGCTATTAATATCAGCACTAAAGCCGTTATTTCTGCAACATTAAACAAGTCATATAACAGTGTGCAAAGTAAAACGTATCAAGTGGATGCGGGGCAATCACAACTCACGTTAGATTACCCTCATGCCCAAGCTGGTCACTACAATTTAGTAATTAGCTATGTTGCACACAATGGCACTACCGACAAAAAATCGTTTCACTTAAATATTGCAGAACAAAGCACTGGTACGCCAGGTAAACCGGTTCCACCAGTGACGCCACCAAACACCGATGCTGACTTTATTTTCCCTGAAAATTTAAGCAGCTACAAAGCTAATACAATCGTGTTACAACCTAAAAATGGTAAGGTTTATCAGTGTAAGTCATGGCCATACAATGGTTATTGCGTACAGTGGTCTGAAGGTTCAAATCAGTATGAGCCTGGTGTAGGTCTTTACTGGAACATGGCGTGGATTGAATTAAAATAGTAATCGCTATTTTATCTAGATGCTCAAACCACCAGTGATAACGCTGGTGGTTTTTCAATTTTAATTCACTGTATTACTGCCAACCTTGTAACCAATTAGCGGTATCTTTTAAATCGCGCCAATCGATTTCAACAGCTCGTTTTGACATAACCGCCTCAATAACACAAGACACTACAGCGCCCTCTTCATCAAACTCCATATCGACAATAATAAAGTGTTTTTCTTTATTAATTGGCTTAACAGCCGTCCACTTACTATTTCGTAATTTTTTTGGATTTATTTTATTCACAGCAACTTCCTAAACAATGCAGCAGTTTTATTTGCTTCAATACGTAAAGCCAGGCCATTTCGTTTTATTTAACCAGCATTTTTTAACAACCGATTAAAATGCACAAACGGACTTATTATTAATTTAAGAAACTGAAACAGAAGAACGAACTTAGGTGTTATATAACAAAAAGGAAGGTTAAACAGTAGAAGGCTGTTAATAGTGTTTGAGTAGGCTAAAATTTATTATTAAAGCCTACTCAATTATTACTTGAAAATAGGGCGTGCTGACCTTTCGAGATTGATTTTGCAGCAGTATGTTTGGTATTTAGGCAGGGCAGCGCCTATGGTGTGTGGTTGTTCCCCATAAATAGGCTATAACGCAGTATAAATGCCAAACATGCGCTGCCCAAAGGGTTCTTCCTAGGGACGATTGACTCTTTGTTGCTCGGTTTTTACTTAGCCCGCTAGGTTACAAACCTCGCGCCGCGATTAAATCGCCCCTAGGTTGAACAAATTTCAATCCACAAAGATCAACACGCCCTAATATTAAAACTCGTAACTAATACTCACACCGCCATCTGCGCGACTTTCGTTACTGTTAGTGCCTTCGCCATAACCTAACTCCAAACGAACACGCCAACCACCTTCATTTAAACCACTAAAAAGGTAACTATAACTAACGCCTACACCGTTGGTGGTCTCTCTATCAAATATACCAGATAACGCACAGCCAAAAATATTACCAAATGCATCACCAATACTGTCATCTTCAGATTCTAAAGGGCATTGACGACCATCATCCTGAACACCTAATGCACCAACAACAAAACCTACAGCATGTTTTTTATCGCTCGTTAAGGCATGTTCAAAACCAGCCGAAAAGCCATCATCTAAACCAATTTTATAATTAGCATACCAACGCTGTGTTCCCTCATTTGTCGCTAAAGAAATCTCAGGCACTGCGACGTAAGGGTAACCACCGCCAATCGAAAAACTAACATCGTTTGCATGGCTTGCGCCTGATAAAAAAAGCAATGTTGTTGCAAAAATTAATTTCATTTAAATAAATCATTTATAATTGTGTGTTTTTTGATGATAACCGAATTAAATTCACTAAAACAGGTAAAATTGTTTCAATTTGTTTCATGGGTATATTACTTAAAACTGCTTTAAAATTGCAGGATCGTAGTTATTAGCGTCTAAGCTCACATTAAATTTAGCCGCCACACTATCTAGCTCTGCTTGTTTAATAGCAAGCTCATCCATAGTGATGGTGTTATCGTCAAGTTGCCATAACAAACGCGAGCCCGCATAACTATAATGAATAGCTAATAGCGCATCAGGATTACCTTCTCGCCCTGCGGCTTTTAATTTTGCCAATTTACGGGTTATTTTATTAAGCGCTTGTTTTAATTCCCACACATAAACAACTTCAGTCATATAATCGTGAGTACGGTATTTATTAAGTGCCCAGCCAATTGTTAAACTCGTAATAACCACGCCAATTAAATTCCAATGAAAATGGCTGCCGCTTTCATCAGGAAAAAAAGCAATAAGAGTTTGTGAAATAGCCAAACTGCCAATGGCCAAAGTAAGGCCACAGCCAATAATAACGCGATTTAAATGCTTACGATAACGAGCTTTATCAATTTGAATAAGTTGCATAACAGCCTAATAAGATTAAAAACAAAAAGGATTCAGCCGCCATTGTAGCCAATCACTACACGCAATGACGAAACTTTTTAAAAATATTTCACCCCTTTTTGATTTAACAACCGTTTTACCTGTGAAACGCCCAGATGCTTGGGTATAACAAACACAGGAAATGCTTATGCACACACTTACAATCCCCCAACAGCCCGTAGCGTTAAAAACATCTGCCGCGATTATTGGCGGTGGCTTAATGACCTTTGCCGCATTTGCATTTATGCAGTATTTAATAAGCGGCGAACAGCGCGCCCCAAGAAACAACGGCGACATAATCATTGTAGAAATGTTTCAAGCTCCAGAAGATACAAAAGTACAACAAAAGCAAACATTACCGCCACCACCTAAAATGCAAACGCCGCCAAAAACACCGCAGCGTAATCCGCCAAGCATAGACACTAATATTATTACTGGCACATTTACGCCAGACTTAAACATTGGCAAAGTAGGCGGCGATATTAAAGCCACCTTACAGCGCCCGACTGGCGATGCCACTCCCATTGTACGTATAAATCCCAAATACCCACCCGTAGCCGCGCGTGAAGGGATTGAAGGTTGGGTACAATTAAGCTTTAATGTATCTGCAACGGGTGAAGTAATTGACGCACAAGTAACGAATGCCGAACCTAAACGTATTTTTGACCGCGAAGCACTACGCGCAATAAAGCGCTGGAAATACCGCCCAAAAGTGATTGATGGCGTAGCACAAGTGCAAACAAACCAAAGTGTACAGCTTGATTTTAAATTAGATCAAACTCAATAAAAAAGCACACTCAATAATAAACAAAGTAAGGTGCCTATGATCGCGAGCTTAAAATCATGGTTTATTAGTCAGCCAAATAAAGATCATTTGGCTGACTACGCAAAAAGTGGCGACAATCGCCACTTAACTAAACTCGTCGCCCTGTTTGGCAATGATCTTTATCACTATTTAGTGACCCAAAGTAACGAGCAACTCGCTTTTGATATTAGCCAACAAACATGGCTTAAAGTGATGGAAAAACGTAAGTATTATCAACCGCAAGACAACCCAAAAGCGTGGCTTTTTCGCCTAGCACGTAATGCATTAATTGACGAGTTTCGTAAGCAGCAGCGCTTTGTTGAACTCGAGGACAACACAGTCATCGTCGCTCCAAATAGCGAACAGACCTTTGACTATGCCGCCTTTAATAGTGCACTCATACAATTGAGCTTTGTACAACGCGAAGCGCTTAGCTTACAGCAAGAAGGCTTCTCGCTTGAAGACATACAACAGATCACCCAAAGCAATCATGAAACCGTTAAAACACGGCTACGTTATGCAAAACAACACTTAAAAACAATTCTCGGAGCATATAATGAACAAGCATAACGAGCAATTTGACCAACAGCTTAAACAGCATTTTAGCGAGCGTAAAAAAGCACACACGTTAACGCCAGAGCAGCATGCACTACTAACTAAAGCACCAATTAAAAAGCCAGCCCGCTTTTTATTACCCCTGCAAATGACTGGTCTCGCCTGCGCATTAGTAGTACTGGGTTTTACCGTATTTAACACCCCTGTTCATGACGAATCACGCAACACCTTTGCCATGCAACACAGCAGCTATCATTTTATTGAAGTTCACCAAGTAGATAATGCGGGCAGTTATTCAAGTGAAATAACTAGCCAAAAACAACAGCTCGACAATAAACTCGCCGCCGACCTGCGCCTACACCAACAGCGCTATATTGAATACGGGCAATTAGTTAAAGTAGACAACGACTGGTACATCGCCAGCTGCCACAGCGAAGTACTCATTCAAATAAAAGACTCGTTATTGAATAGCTTAAAAACCAAACACGCTGTTGAAAGTGATATAAATATCGGCGACATGCTCGCCATGGCCCACAATGGCCAAGGGCATATCATCGCACTCAAGCATGCAGGGGATGGAGTGAAGGTGTGTAGGGGGTAGTTTTACCACAGAGAGCACAGAGGCGCTGCGCGCTACACAGAGAAGAGGCTGAGGTGTGAAACCTTGGCTTAGCTTTTATTCACGAAGCCTGGTTCTAAAATTATCATGTATAAATATCAGCTATCTCCCATGTACTCTAACGGCGAAGATAGCTCTATAAAATCACGATAATGTTCTTTCGTAATTTGGGTATATCCATCATGAATATAAATATAGTTTATCCAAAGAATTGCCGACTCATGAGAAACTCCATATGGATGGTTAGCTAATTCGCGTTCAGCTTTTTCTAATTCGGAGACGTCATCTTCAATGTCCAAGTCTAAAAAGCCTATAAAGTAACTTTCAACGTTATTAAATATCCTACAAAAAATGTGTTCTAAAAACTTTGATAGTGAAACTGGGTAACTTCCTTTACTGTATCGATTTGGTCTACGAGAAAGGGAACCAAGATAAAAGCTATCGGTGAAAAATGCAGGGTCAATAGAATATGTCAATTCAGCAGATAAACTAGCATCTAAGATTTTTTCTCCTAGATAATCACTTAAACTAATTCTTCGAAGCTCATCTTTATCATTTTTCCCCTCTCGTTTAAATCGTCCACTTATGATCTCTTCGTACAATGAATGATCTTTCTCATAGATACAAAACAAAACGGCTAACACGAGTACATCTACCTTCTTCTCGTTTGGTAAATTAGCAATAATGGCTGTGATACGTTCTGTTATTTGGATCGCTGTTCGAGGGGACACTTGGAAAGCATCTAACACAACTGAAATATTAGCTAATGTAGTTTCTATATGTTCAGTCTGAGGCAGTATTTGAATATTTCTGCTCTTGAGATATTTTGGATCAAACTTTGTTCCGTCAGCATGCGCATTTAAAAAATCACTTAGTGCGGGACGCTTTAAACTATAGCGACTATTAAAAAATCGGCCTAAATAAACTTTGGCATCAAACCCTTCACCATAAACTGACTTAATTGTATGTTGCAATTGCTCAGTATCTGTTGCCACAACAAACACGATGCCTTTAACATCAAATATATGCTTTATAGTTTCGAGCATTTCAACAGCATAACTTGGGCGACAGCGATCTAACTCATCGATAAAAACAAAAATTGGTAATTCTTTATCTTCCTGCTGCTCAAATTTACTGACCCAGTCTGCTAACTTAGACTTTATGACCTCGATGCTTTTATTTTTTGCTTCATGCTCTTTAATAAGATTCTGCGCAAGAGCTTTGACTGCAGGTGAGAATGCAGAATTATTTTGTTTGTTAGATTCTACCTTCTCAATCTCTTCACCTTCATCATCTGAAAATAATAATGTATTTAACTCATCTAAATCGATACCAGTTATTTTTTTCGTTAAACCTTGTGCAATAGCAGGTGCAACAGCTTTAAATATTGACGCTGCTTTGTTTGGAATAGTAATAGCGAAATTTGCCTGCGTACTAAGCTGCTTAATAATGCCAGCAATAACTGTTAAAAAAGGATCATCTGAGTAATCTTGTTGCCAAGCATCGATATATACAACTGGAAAATTTTTGAGTTCCTGCGACCAACGCTTGAGAAAGTATGTTTTACCTGCGCCCCACTCGGCATTTAAGTTTAATACGTAGTTTCTCTTTTGTTCTTCTTACGGCCTATTCTCGTCAAAACCTTCTTGAATTAATAACCTTGTGAGAAATGTGGCATATCGAGCCCTATCTAACTTATCAGCAGGAAAGTACTCATCTATTTTGCGATTAGGTGGTGTACTCCAATCAAAGTCTTTTATATCGATCATCCAATTCCCTCTTAAGCATCTCTTTTTTATATAGCGCCATACAAAGTTAGGTAAATATAATTCTTAAATAAGTCTCATAGAAGTGCGCTGAGCCAGGCCTTGTATATTACCAAGACCAAAAGCCAATTTCACGTTTAACACCATTTCCCCGTCATCACGCCCTGAAAATAAGTAATTGATGAGTAATATCGCGCATGGATGCGCGATAAGGTGAAAGTTGGCCTATATTCGTCGTTTACGTTCACATCAATTAGCTATTTGAGGATCAAGCGTGATGCTTGGGTGAAAAGTTCGTGGCTAAAGCCATCTCCTACATCCACTATTTAACCTCGGTACAGTGCGAAGCGCCTCTGTGCCCTCTGTGGTGACATTCACTTTTTCGCCCTAAAGGGCGACCTACAATTTAAAACAAGCCAGTTGGGTTTCGTTGCACTCTACCCAACCTACCAATCACATGCGCCAGTAAGCTCAGCGCCTACGAGGATGTTAAATCAATCATGGCTAAAGCCCCATCTCCTACAACGGATCCTGAAGCAGTGGCATCCTGATTTAGCTGTTGTTAAAAGCTGCCGTCACCAGCATGAAAAACCTTGAATAAGGTTATTAATGTAGGTCGCGGATTTATCCCGACAAGTGATGCTTAAGTAAAAAATTCGTGGCTAAAGCCTACTCCTACAACCAATATGTAGCCTCGGTGCAGCGAAGCGCCTCTGTGCCCTCCGTGGTGAAATACACTTTTTTGTCCTAAAGGGCGACCTACAATTTAAACCAAGCCCGCTGGGTTTCGTTGTACTCTACTAACCTACCAATCACATGCGTCAGTAAGCTCAGCGCCTACGGTGGTTAATCTATCATTGGTGTTAAACCTTTCGGATGAAGCCATCACCTAAAACACCAGTGCGACAACCCTGTCATTTACCTTGCATTTTATGAAACTAATCGCACTTTAGTGAAAGTTAATAACAATTTTGCTTGTATCGCGCTAATCTAGTGTCATTGTTGTTCACAAATTGGAACTGTCATGAAAAAGTGTATTTACACCAGTTTAATTGCCTCTATTATAAGCTTTACCTCGTTACATACCTTCGCTCAGCCAGAGCAGCCTATTCCCGTTGCCGCAAGTGCCGATAAGTATGAACTTGAATTAGTTGCCAAAGGCGTGCAAATTCCTTGGGGCATGGTGTGGCTTAACGAACAAGACTTGTTAGTCACAAACAGAGCGGGTGATCTTAGGCTTATTCGTGATGGAAAACTGCTAGAGAAAGCCATTAAAGGGGTGCCTAAAGTACATGCTGAGCGTCAAGGAGGACTACTTGATGTGGAGCTTGATCCTAACTTTAAAGACAATGGCTGGATATACTTTTCTTACTCTGGCTATGAAGGAGATGACGAAGGCTATAACACCTCTATAATGCGCGCACGCTTAAAAGACATGACGTTAATTGATCAGCAACTACTGTTTGATGGCAGCCCTAACACCACAAAAACGTTCCATTATGGCTCTCGCCTTGAATTTGATAAAGACGGTTACTTGTATTTCTCTATTGGCGATCGTGGCAACCGCGATGTTCATCCACAAAACTTAGAGCACGATGCAGGAAAAATACACCGCATTAATGCTGATGGTACAATCCCTAAATCAAATCCGTTTTATAATGACGAAAACGCGCGCAAAAGTATTTATTCGTATGGTCATCGGAATCCACAAGGGATGACGATGCACCCAAAAACGGGTGTGATTTGGAGCCACGAACATGGCCCGCAAGGCGGCGATGAAGTCAATATTATCAAACCAGGAGCTAATTACGGTTGGCCAGTAGTTACTTTCGGTATCAACTATAATGGCAGTAAAATTACCGATGAGACCACCCGCGAAGGGATGCAAAAACCTGACTGGGTGTGGGTGCCGTCTATCGCGCCTTCGGGTATGGCATTTATTAGTAGCGATAAATACCCCCAGTGGAAAGGCAATATCGTGGTTGGTTCAATGAAATTTGCACACTTAGTCATGCTTGAACTCGATGGCAACAATATTATCGGTCATAGCAAGTTGTTTGAAGGCGCTGGTAGAGTGCGCAGTATTGCAACTCACCCCAACGGCGATTTATACCTAGGAATTGACGGCATGGGTATATACCGCGTAGTGCCAAAATAGAGCGCGTAATACTTGAATTCAAGTGTTTAAAAATCAGTGGGAATTCGAAAAACCCCGTCACCAAAATGCAACTTAATAAAAATAGCGCACCTAACTTGTATCGGGTGCGCTAATTGATAAAACCAAAGCTCTTTGATTTTTTATTCCACTACAGCACGCTACCTTTAAGAGGCTGTATTTAGAGTAGCCGCAATTGTTCGGCCCCATAATCCATCGATATCGCTATCAATTTTCCATCCCATTACCCCACCAAAAGCAATGTTTTCACTTTGCGCCTGACGAATAATGACGACGAGTTGATCTAATGGGATAAAACCACTAGAGCTTAGATCATTTTCAGTAATAGGTTTACCAAGTACAATTTTTTCTGGCGGAACACCTTGAGATGCAATGCTTTCAATTGAAGTCGGATTGCTTATATTCTGATACTTTAATGGAAATAACATTTCAAATGACTCATATGCTTGATACTCCCACGCTCCCTGATTGTAATATTGGATATTATAAAAATCAATGTAGCCATGTGTTAGCTCTTCTAACTTGCTGTATTCAGGAAAGTATGGGCCTTGTGGTGCGTGAGAAATAATTAACTTTTCTCCTTGCTCACTCGAATATTCTGCAGCTGTCACTGTAGCCTCACTCAGCCAATTTAAAGCTTCTGAGGCTGTAATATTCTCGATATCAAAATCAACGCCATCGTAGCCGTATTCTAATGCATATTTTGCAAGTGCCAAGCCGTACTCTCTTGCCTGTGCTGAATCAGTCACATTTGGGTTATAAGTTTCACCACCAGCTGCAAGTATGCACTTTTTCCCTAGTGATTTAACATATTGTATAAGCTCTGGATCATTTGCGGCAGCTTCAGCTGCACCTAAAACCCCATCTTCAGGTGATATCCAAAATGAAAAAATAACGTGAGTATAACCTTCTATCTGCGACTTTAAACTTTCTTGAGTGATCCAGTTACTACAATAGCCAACAACTTTTTGCGTTTTCATAACTTATTCCTTTATTTTCGTGATATTAAAACTAAGGTTTGTCATTTTATTCGTCACTAAATATAAACAAGATACAAAAAAGCGGTTATTACATGATATTACAGTTAATTATTTAAGCTAAGAGTCGCTTCTGATTTTAAGCCTGAAAACGTTACGTGCCAGAATTATTCGAAGCTACAACCTGTATTTACTTTTTATCAAAGTCGAATATGTGCCCTTAATATAGGCAGGGATTTATCCCTAATTAGATTATGCAAAACATTAGCGGCTGAATAATATGATAATTTTTCGGACTAAAGCCACCTCCTACAACAGATCCTGAAGCAGTAGCAACCCGATTTAGCTGATGTTAACAGCTGCCGACGTCAGCATGAAAAACCTTGAATAAGGTTATTAATGTAGGTCGCGGATTTATCCCGACAAGTGATGCTTAGGTGAAAAATTCGTGGCTAAAGCCAACACCTACGACCAATATTTAATCTCTGTGCAGCGAAGCGCCTCTTTGCCCTCTGTGGTGACATTCACTTTTTCGCCCTAAAGGGCGACTTACAATTTAAACCAAGCCCATTGGGTATCACTGCTATTAAATCATTCGTGGCTGAAGCCACCTCCTACAACAAACTCTGAAGCAGCAGCGCCTGCGCAACAAAAAAGCCTGCAAATTTGCAGGCTTTTGTTCTCACTAATTTAATTATTGTAAATTTACAGCACAATAATGCTCGTAACTAAGTACGCTATAAACGTGAGTGCGCCGCCAAAAAGTGCGTAAGGCATTTGCGTTTTAACGTGGGTGAGTAAATCACAACCGGAGGCAATGGCCGATACCGCGCTGGTGTCAGATATGGGCGAGCAATGATCCCCAAATACACCGCCACCTAAAATTGCCGCAATCACTAATGAAGGCGGTAAACCTAACGCTTGAATGAGCGGTACGCCAATTGGGATTAAAATTGCGAACGTGCCCCACGATGTTCCAGTCGTGAATGAGATCACCGCGCCAGTTAAAAACAGCACCGGAACAACTAAGTATATAGGTAAGTAATCGCCCACCAGTCCCGCTACAAATACGCCGGTGCCTAAATCTTTTAAGCTTGCGCCAAGTGTAAGCGATAACAACACGATAGCCACCAATGGGAGTAATTCTCCCATGCCTTTAAAGCCGATATCCACCAGCTTATGATGAGTAAATTGACGTGAACTGATCATTAAAAAGTACGCGACAACACACGCTAAAATAGTTGCATACAGTACAGATTTAGAACCACTGCCGCTGGCAATATCGCCATTACCGGTCCAGTACATAAAGCCGACCATGCTGCCAATCAGTGTAATAAGTGGCACTAGCATATAGCGTGCTTTGGTGCCTTTTACCTCTTCTTGTACATCTGCTTTTTGGTGCTCTAATTGCTCTTCTGCTTTTTTTAATGGGCCATGCACTTTATCAAAGGTGATGGTATAAAAAACTAATAATAAAGTAATAATAGCGTAAAAGTTATAGCCAATACTGCCCCATAACACCGACACCGCCGACTCTGGTAATTCATAATTACCTAACAAGCCAAGTACATAAGCGCCCCAACCATTAAGCAAAATTAAAATACACACCGGTGCACTGGTACTGTCGATAATGTAAGCAAGACGTGCTCGGCTCATTTTAAACTTATCAAATAAGCCACGAGATAAAATACCCGAGGTTAATACACTTAAGTTAGATTCTATAAACACGGCTACGCCTGAGAACATCGTTAAGTAACCAACTTGGCGTTTACTTTTTGCGACGCCTTTGTTCATCAATACATTAACGGTTGCTGCCACACCACCAGATTCACGAATGTATGCAAGCAATGCGCCTATTAAAATACTAAAAATCAAAATACGGCTATTCCCCGGTGAACTAGCCACCGCCACAATACGCTCTATGGTATTTATAAATGTGTTAAAAAGCGTATTTCCATCGCCTTGTAGGGCGAGTAAAAACTCTGAAGAAGCAACAGCAACTAACAGTGCCATAATCACTTCTTTGCGCCAAAACACGATCAAAATCGCTATCAACGGCGGTAAAATTGAATACCAAGACATACAATAACCTTTTTAGTAGCGACTGCGCCGCTGTTATAATTATTTATAAACAAGCCCACTAGCTTAATCAGTTGCACAATAAACTCAACTTAATTCGACTAGTGATTTAAGTTAGTGGCTTTAATGAGTGATTACATTAATGATTAAGCAAAGCCTCATAAACCAGTGAGATTACTGAGCCATATTTTCCGGTCTCAAACTTTTTACCAACAAATTCATAATGGGTGTCATTGCCCTTGATAGGCGAATGACGTGCATTAGTGAGTAAAATAATGGCTAAGTCATACGCAGGATCAATAACGGTTACTGTGCCTGTCCAGCCAGTATGGCCGTACGCTTGTGGACTTGCGTAAGGACCAAAATGCCACTTTTGGGCGTGTTCACCAGCTCTTCGCCAGCCTAGCCCATAAGTTTCATTACTCGCTTGCGGCGCTATAAACTGATCGAGCACTTGCGGGGTAAATATTTGTTTATCGCCATAACCGCCGCGATTTAATAGCAACTGCGAAAGCACACCAAGCTCTTCTACGGTACTAAATAAGCCTGCATGCCCTGCTACACCACCAAGTGCATAAAATGCTTTTTCGTCGTGTACTTGCCCTTGCAGTACGTCGGTGCGTATATTATCAAAACTAATTCGGCCACCACGGCTGTTTCCTGCAAGCTCCGTTGCAGCAATAGTATGTTTACTAACCCCTTTTTGTAACGGGTTAAACAATGTGTGTTGCAAGCCTAGCGGCTGGTATATTTGCCCCTCAACATAATGATCCAGCGCTTGTTGCGTAATGCGTTCAATCAGCACGCCTAACAGCATGTAGTCTATATCTGAGTACAAGTGTTTAACATTGCGCCCTGCTATAAACGGCACGCCTGTTAACAGTAAATTTTTAGTCCGCAAGCTATTTTGCGAGAAAAATCGCTCACCAAATTTATTGTCTTTTCGATGAAAGTCCACCACCGCAGGATACCCCGCACTGTGGGTGAGTAAATCTTTTACTAAGCGTTGCTCTCGCCCGCGCCCTCTAAACTCTGGTAAGTAGTAAAAAAGCGGCTTATTTACATCAAGCTTGCCTTCACTTACAAGTTTCATAAGCGCAAAGTTAGTAGCAAACATTTTTGAGTTTGACGCAATATCAAATAAGGTGTCTGTTTGCATTTTTTGCGGCGATTGCATTGCTGTACCATTACGTTGGTATTTTTTCGCATCGCCATAACTACTTAGTTTTATTAATTTTCCATCTTTTATTACGCCTAACACTGCCCCTGGAAACCCCGCTGCAATATCATCATTAATAAGTTTATCTACAGCACTAAAATTGTATGTATTATTGGCGCTTTTTTTCAGCTGTGGGTAGGCAAAGCGTAAGGTTAAACTTGCGCCTTCGGGCAATACATTGTCCACTTTATACGTGTTAATGCCGTTACGCGTGCGTTTACTTAAACTGTATGTGTATTGTTTATTTGCTTGAAGCGGGCTGGCTATATTGATTTTTTCGCCATTGATATAAATATCGGCACTGGTGGCGGTGTTGTTTTCAATCACTAGCTGGCCACGGCCTTTGTAGGCTTTAAACGTACCACGATTATTAACCAATAAACGCGTGCTTGGGTCTCGTTCGGGGATTAACGCAACCACTTGTGCATTGGCTAGTTGTTTTGGCTGCGGCTCAACTGTGGTTTGCTCTTGATTATACTGCGCCATTAATTTGGTTGCTTTTTTAGGAAAGTATTTTTCCATTAATGCAAACAGTACTGCGCCACTGCGTGCATCGGCGTTACCACTAACGTGCCATGGTAAAAAATGCATTTGAAAAGCACTTAAAGTATCGAGTGTTTGCGGATCAAGTTGATTCGTCGCTTGCACATCATAACCGTAGCCACGTAAAGCGCTTTGCATTAAACCTATAGAGGGTTTAACGACACTAAATTGCTGCCAATATTTATCTACCGTGTGGTTGTCATACCAAGCGCCAACCCCTGCTTGATAGAGTTGATACCACGGAAAACGTGGACCAGGATCATTTTTACGACTGGGCGCTATATCTGAATGCCCAACAACTTGCGTTGGTCCAATATCAGGGTGGCGCGCTAAAACCCCCTGACTTAACTCGATTAATAACGCCATTTGTTTAGCATCATAATCTGGGTAAATACACAGCTTTGAGGCATCATTTTGCAATTGCGTATCTAATTCATGCTCTTCTAGTTCTGGGGAATGGCACGTTGGTATGTTAACTATTTCAATACCAATCGATTGGTCGTTTAAGTCCTCTCTGCCTTGCCAGTAACTACGCCCTGCATGCCATGATCTGTCATGCTCATCGACTAACTGCGTAATTTTAAGTTCGTCATCTGGGTAGCTCGGATCGTTTGACTCAGGTACTAAATAATGTGCACTCAATCCGCCATCTTCGACAAGTACCTGCATTGATTTTTCATAATTGATAGCGGTGTAGTGCATCACTAAAAATTTAACGCGATGGCTATAATTAGCTGACTGAGTAAATTCATAAGGCGTTGAAGCACAGCTAACTAAAAAGGCTGCACTGGCAAAAATCCCCAGCTTTTTTAAATAAGATAAAAACGTCATCATGCTTTTTAAACCCTAACTTTTAGAATACCGGCAATGGCGAGCAACATACTCACTGTGCATAGGAAGTGAGCGCGCGGTTTGCCCGATCATGGTTTTTATTTGTTGCATATATTGCTCACAAGCTGCATCGCTCAAACTATTCACCAGCGGATGATAACCTTGTGGCTCAATACCTTGACCATGTAATACCGAAAACCAACTAAGCTCATTAAATAGCTCATTGTTTTCTCTGAAAAGTCGGCCATTTTGTGCAAACAAAGCAAGTCGCTCACTTACCGTATTCGGTACATCCATGTGTTGGCAATAACGCCAAAATTCACTGTCGCTGCGCTTTGTTACCTTATAATGGCAGATAATAAAGTCACGAACAGCGGTAATTTCTTGTTCAGTGTATCTATTGTAGGTATCCGCATCCACCTTCGCCATTGCACAACTAGGAAATAAACTGATCAGCCGTAAAATGGCCGACTGAATAAACTGTAGCCCTGTTGACTCTAGCGGCTCCAAAAAGCCAGCAGATAGCCCTATGGCCACACAGTTCTTTTGCCATGCTTTTAAACGACGACCATTTTGCCAATTTAATTGGCGTGGCTCAGTCATCGCCTTGGAAGGTAACTGCGCGGCTAACTGCACGATTTGTTGTTCTGCACTAGTAAATCCGCTTGCAAATACACGCCCATTACCAACACGATGCTGTAACGGAATTTGCCATTGCCACCCTGCATTATGAGCGGTGGCTTGGGTGTAAGGCTTTAGCTCTGGGAGTGATTCGCTGGCAATCGCAATCGCGCTATCACATGGTAGCCAATGCTGCCATGACTCAAAACCAACATGCAAAGCTTGGTTGATCAAGCGCCCTTTAAAACCGGTGCAATCAATAAATAATTCGCCACTGATCACCTGACCATCATCAAGAATAAGATCTTTTATATGGCCGTTACTTGGCTCAATGGTTACCTGTGAAATAGTGCCTTGGATATGTTTAACGCCTTGTTTAATAGCCAGCGTTGATAAAAACTCGGCATATTTAACAGCGTCAAAATGAAATGCATAGTTAAGGGTGCTATGCCCTTTGGTTGTTTGCCCTACGATACGGTCAAAGCGGTTTAATTTAGCGGCATGCCCTTCGAGGCAATAATCTAATATTGGGGCTGGGTTGGTGTTTTTTACACTTTTTAACCAGTAATGATGAAATGCAATACCATTTAAGTTAACCCCATATGGCCCAAATGGGTGCATGTATTGCTGCCCTATTTGTCCCCAATCAATAAATTCGATTCCTAGCTTAAAGGTACCTGAAGTGGCACTTAAAAATTCATTTTCATCAATACCAATGAGTTGATTAAACTGACGAATTTGCGGGATCGTGGCCTCCCCGACCGAAACAGTGCCTATTTGCGCTGATTCTACCAAGGTTATATTTACATGCTCGCCAAGTAGTTTACTCAGCGCTGCTGCGGTCATCCATCCCGCAGATCCGCCACCAGCAATAACCACTTGCTTAATATTGTGCATTTAATACTCCTACAAAATGACTGACTCAGACAACGCTAAGCCAGTCTCCCTAATTACACTTTGGCCTTATATACACTCAATTAAAAGCGATATTCTGCATTAAGCGTATATGCTCGACCACGCGCGCTCGCTACACGAGGATCAAACGCAGCACCTGGTGAGTAATCGTTTTGATGAGCTGTAAACGGTGGATCACGGTCAAACAGGTTTTTAATACCAAACGTAATACCTACATTATCAAACCCGGTATACGCTACGCTGTAGTTATAAATTAAATAACTTGATACCGTTGGGTTATAGTTTTCGATTTCACCGATACTAATTGCACCCGATTGCACGCCTGCTGGCACTTCATCTGCATAACTATCACGGTAAATTTGTGTCACATTATGACGCCAATCACCCTGCGTATAGTTAAAGGCGATGGTATGCTTCCAACGAAGTGGAATATTACCGCGAGAATGAGTGCCAACTAAGTTATCGCCAAATGCAATGCTATCAAGAAGCTTTTTCTTATCTTCAATTAAGTAACTACCGTTGAAGTTAATATCCCATAAGCCTGCACCTAACTGACCATTGACCTGCATACCCACTTCAACACCACTGGTATTACGCTCACCGGCATTAATATAGCGCATATCAATACCTGTTAAGTTACCTTGTGCATCGCGTAAGAAGTTACCGCTAAATGTCTCGTAATTTTCGAGTAAATCACGAAAGTTTGGCGTTTGTATTGTGCCCTCTGTGATTATTTCCCACCAATCAAGGTTAAAGCTAAATTCGCTGCTTGGTGCCCATACAAAACCAAAGCTCGATTGCTTTGACTCTTCAGGCCCTAAGTCTTCTTTGCCGCCATAAACTAACGCAGGGGTGATAGGTTGGCAACTAGGGTTTGACACATCAACGATGCCATTTGCGCACGAAGCAGGATCAGCTAAATCGGAGCCTGTGTACGGCTGCTCTGATACGCCATTAAATAGCTGGTTAAACGAAGGCGCTCTAAACCCTGTGCTGTATGCTCCACGAAATAACAACTCTTCCATGGGCTGATACTTAACACCAATTTTAGGGTTAGTTGTGCCGCCAAAGCCTGAGTAATGGTCATAACGTGCAGCTAAGTTAATCTCTAAACTATCAACTACAGGAATAAGCGCTTCAACAAATACCGCTTTTATATCACGGTGAACATCATCAAGTTCGTTACCATTATCAAATGGCGCCCCATAAATGGCAGGTCTATTTTCTGATTCACGACGATCCCCATTAAACTTATAGCCCTCACGGCGTAAATCAATACCTGTTGCCACCATAATCGTGTCGCCGCCAAGACCAAGTTCAAAACCTGTATCACCTGAGATCGACGCATCAATTTGTGTAAGGGTTGTTTCGCCGCCATATAAGGTTACGCCACGCGCTGATGCTGCTTCAATTGCATCCATACCCGCTTGAGTTTGTGTTTCTCCCGCTAACAAAAAGGGGTTAACGGCGCCGCTGCCAATTGCCTGCGCAAGTAGCTCAGTATAATGATAGCCACCACCGAGCTCTGATTCAGCCTCGTTTGATGAACGTGAAATACCGGCTTTGTAATCCCAGTCGCCAATAATGCCTTCCATGCCCAACTGTACTTTATAAGACGTGGTCGTTGTTTCGATTTCACGGTTACCACAATCCATACAGCGCCAGCGATAAGCAATAGGTGCACCAATATTTAACTGATCCGCGCCATAATAGTCAGATAATGCATCAACTATATAATCATACGATGAACCTGTGCTTGGGTAATACCCTGCTGAACCAATTGACCACGGCGTAATTTGGTTAGGTTCAAAAATCTTTTTAGAAGTCACTTCTGAGCCAATAACTTCAGCAAATAGCTCGGTGTCTTCATCTAATTTAAACGTAGCACGCGATACAAAATCAATGCTGTCAACTGGTTGTTGTAAAACCGCAGCTCTTGGGTAATCCCATGCGCAACTGTGTGTTTCATTTTCGCGATTCCACAGTGCGCCAGTATCAACGCCCATGCCTTCAATTGATTCACACCCAGGCTGCCCAGGAAGTGCTAATACATTAAGCACATTATTAGCGTATGGATTACCTTGTGCATCAAGGTTATTGGGGTCAATAAGCCCTGTACCAATTAAGTTATAATTTCCATTGGTTGGATCATCGCCGTTACCACGGTTATTGATTGACGCAAAAGGACCACCACGCGTATCTGGCGATAAACCTCGATTTGGTTGGAAAGTGTTTGTAAAATCACGGTCAGAGCCGCGTAATATATCGACTTTTTTATACGATACTGAACCCATGACATTGTAGCCATCGCTGTTTAAATCGCCAGTACCGGCAAGTATACTAAAGCGATTAATATTACCACCACCTGCTTGTGTAATGTCAGTAAATGCGTTTAATTGCACGCCTTGGTAATCTTTTTTCAAGATAAAGTTAATGACCCCACCAACAGCATCAGTACCATACACCGCAGATGCCCCATCACGCAGCACTTCAACACGTTCAATTGCAGCAAACGGGATTGAGTTTAAATCAACAGATGCCCCCTTTAAACCATGACTTGCAATTCGGCGACCATTTAATAATACCAGCGTTGAACCCGCACCTTGCTGTCGAAGGTTAGCACTTGATGCGCCATTATTACCGCGTTCTTCACCGCTCACAATCCCTGTATTACTCCCTAAACCATCATTTGAATTAGAACCAATATTTAGCTGCAACATGAGTTGTTCTGCCGAGCTAATACCTGCCGCATCAATATCACTGCGGCTAATGATTGTAATTGGTAGATCACCTTCAAGGGATGTGCGCTTGATACTTGAGCCTGTGACTTCAATACGCTCAATTTTCTTTTCGTCTTGCTCATCTTGTGCTGCATTTGCTGAAGCACAACCTGCTATTGCAAGGCATATTGCTATTTTATTAAGTTTCACTGTTGTTTCTCCCACTGAGCCTGCTATTTATTATTTAGTAATATGTGGTATGCCATTGAAAACGTATCTAGCAACATGACCATGCGCTAAACAGCGTTATCAAGGTGGAATGTTCTCCCCACTAAACAGTATCACAGCAAAAACCAAACTGGAATAATTTATTTTACCAAGATGAAAAAACAAAGATAATCTATATAACATATATATATTAACTTTACAGTTAGTGATCGACATTGTTATAAAAACACGTAATAAAACACTTAAACTCCGCAATTTTGGTGAACTTAGTTGTAAGCCAGTATAAATAAAACTATATTATTCCAATAAATAATTTATATTATTCTCGAAATTATGGTGAAATTGTTAAAATAATTTATTTTCACTATACCAAGTAGGGCAACAATGAAATTTTAATAGTTACATTTGAACCCAAAATAAGTACAAAGTTATTTCGATTGATGCTATAAATACGCCAAATACATAAATAAGCGAGTAACATGTCTACATTTGTTAAAATTAAAGCCTTACGTCAGTCTCTATCGAGCAGCGAAGCCAAACTAGCAGACTTCACATTAAACTCTGCTAACGCTATTAGAAACCTATCTTCGGTAGAACTTGCAAAGGTAGTCGGAGTAAGTCAGTCAAGTGTAGTGAAGTTTTCACAAAAACTCGGTTACAAAGGGTTTCCTGCATTTAAACTTGCAGTAATCGATGCACTCAATGACGAAGTAACAGAGCCAAAACTACACGGCAAAATTACGTTAAGTGATTCGTTAGAACAAATAGCTGAAAAACTACTCAGTAGTAAATTAGCGGTTTTAACGGAAACTAAAAACCTAAACGAAGCACAGCCTATTGAACAAGCTGTTAGCTTATTAAAATCAGCTAAACGTATTCTTATATGTGGTTTAGGTGGCTCAGCACTTGTTGCTAAAGATTTCTCTTATAAACTGCAAAAGCTAGGTATGCCTGCGATAGCTGAACCAGATGGCCACGCACAGCTAGCCTACGTATCTACATTTGGTAAAGGTGATTTAGTCATCGCGATAAGTGAATCTGGCGTAACCAGAGAGATTGCCGAAGTAGTGAAGCAAGCTAAGAAAAACGACAGCTATGTGATCTCTGTTACTAAGTTTGGTAGTAACCCGGTTGCCGATCAAGCGAATGTGAGGTTGTACTCTGTTGCTGAAGAAGAGTCAGTACGGTTGTCGTCGATTCTTGCACGTACGGCACAAGATTTTGTTATCGATATTCTCTTTATTGCTTTGACTCAATCAAGCCGTCAAGGTAGAAAGTTACTTGAACACTCTAATGATGTAGTAGGTGAATTTAGAAATAAATAACTAAATTAACCTATATTCAAGTTAAGCACTAAAAAGGCCACACAAGTGGCCTTTTTAGTGCTTAACTGTTTACTAATCTAACCGTTCTCATCACTAATAAAGCGAGTTGTATTTATACAGTAAATACGGTTCACGTTTTTGCATAAAAGTAGTAAGCCCTGCCTGCCAGCTTTGCTTTATTTGCTGCTCTGACTTACCTGCTTTTATAGCTAAACGCAGCTTATCTGTGCCAGCGAGTTTATCCATAAAATCTGGTCGTTCAAAAAACACCTGATTCGCTTGAGTTAATTGTGTATACGCACTAATAAATATATTTAAATCCAAACCTGTTATGGCACTTGCACGTAAGTCTTGCCCCAATACGGTAACATCTTTAAATTTAGGGTTCATAGACGCACCTTTAATTGCCCGTGGGGTAAAACTAAATTCCCCTAGCCCCACTGGCGAATAACCAATAACCTGAAAAGCAAAGTCAGTGCCACGACCAATTGTTATCGGGGTTGCTTCAAAAAAGCACAATGATGGATACAAGTTAATAGCTTGCGCATTAGGTAAGTTAGGACTCGGTTTTATTGGCACTTTATATTCTGTGTTGCGGGTATAATTAGCAACAGGAATAATACGCAGCTTAAGCTGCTCTGCCTTATCAATCCAGCGCTCGCCTTTGATCATTTTAGCTAATTCCCCCACAGTCATACCGTGTAAAACAGGGATCGGGTGCATGCCTACAAAGGAACGAAACTGAGGTTCTAAAATTGGCCCATCTACGTAAGCGATATTCGGGTTTGGCCGATCTAACACTATAAATTCAAGATTATGTAATGCCGCCGCTTCCATCATGTAATGCATTGAACTGATATACGTATAAAAGCGCACACCTACATCTTGAATATCAAAAATTATGACGTCTAACTCGCTCAATACCGCTGGATCCGGTTTTTTATTACTGCCATAAATTGATACTACATCAATACCCGTTTTAGTATCTGTGGTATTTTTAACATGTGCGCCAGCATCATAATCCCCCCGAAAACCATGCTCAGGGGCGAATATTTTAACTACATCCACGCCTTTATCTCTGAGCAAATCAACTAAGTGAGTTCCGTCAACCTGCGAGGTTTGATTAACAACCAGCCCAACTCTCTTGTCTTTTAAAGCCCCGAGATAGGCCTCATATTGTGCAGCACCAACCAAGATAGGCTGACTTTTAATAGCCGTTGCTTTTGCATTACTTTGAGCTTGGTTACTATCCGTGCACGCAATTAATAATAAGCACTGTAGTAAAATAATTACCCTTAGCAACATTTAAAGTTCCACCGCTTTACGTAAAAAACCATCAGCTTGCATGAGCATGTGTTGCGCTTGGGCGGCGTCTTTGCCTGTTAGTAAAATTAAAATAGCTAATTTAGCACTTTGCTTTGCCTGCTTAAGCGCATCAACCGCTTGTTGATGCGTGCAATCAGTTGCCTGCATCACGATACGAATAGCGCGTGCATGTAGTTTTTCATTACTGGCATTCACATCAACCATTAAGTTTTTATACACTTTACCGGTACGGATCATACTGGCGGTGCTTAACATATTGAGCACTAGCTTTTGCGCTGTGCCCGACTTCATTCGTGTAGAACCGGTGACTGCCTCAGCGCCTACTACTGGGCAAATACCAATATCTGGTAACTGCATAACTAACGAGTTAGGGTTGCAGGTTACACCTACTGTTTTGCACCCTACTGATTTTGCATATTCAATCGCGGCACGTACATAAGGTGTACGACCACTGGCGGCAATACCGACAACGACATCTTTGGCTTGTAAATTAATCGCTTTTAAATCATCAACACTGAGCGTTAAACTGTCTTCTGCACCTTCTACCGCTTTTTTAAATGCAGTTTCCCCACCCGCAATAATACCTATCACTTGCTGATCGCTTACGCTATAAGTGGGCGCGCATTCAACTGCATCTAAAATACCTAATCGACCACTTGTACCTGCACCAATATAAATTAAACGCCCACCTTGCTTAAACGCTGTGACAATATGATCAACCGCTTTTGCAATTTCAGGAATTACGCACTTTACTGCATCAGCGACTTTTTGATCTTCGGTGTTTATTTTGGTCAAGATCTGTATGCTATCCAGTAAATCAATATCGAGTGTGGCAGGGTTTTGCCCTTCAGAAACAATACCATTTAGTTCTTCAAGAAGAGTACGTTGTTGTTCAAATGCGTGTTCAGAACTCATTGGTTTGTCCTATCTAAAAATATATGCAAATTTTGTTGTGCTAAAATAAGGGCACCGCTTAATGAATCGCCCTGTTTAGGTATTATTAATTGCTGCGTGGCTGCACTTAACAAGGGTAATGTTATGGCCGCTAATCCGCCGATCAGCATTACAGGTAGCTGGCTTTGAGCTCGCGTTTTATTAATTAAACGCTCCACCTGCTTTGCGTGCTTTTGTAATAGTAGTTCAGCAATTTTACAGTCGTTTTGTAATTCAAATACTAAATAAGTAAAACGCGCATAATCAACCGCTCTCGCTTCGTACAACCAAGCATTTAATTGCTCTCTGGTTGCGCCTATTTGTTCACTTAGTTTACGTGTAAGTAGGCTTTGTGGCTGGCTAAATTGATCAATTTCATCAAGTAAACACTGCACAGCACTTAGCCCTAAACGTGCACCAGAGCCAAAATCATCAACTAAAAACCCCCAGCCTCCTACTAACTGTGTATCGCCGTGATTATTAAGTCGTGCACCTACAGCCCCTGTACCAAGTGCTACAATAGCAACAGGCTGCCCATTATTAGCCCCATATAATGAAGTAATAGCATCGCTGTATACATGCAGCTTGGCAAATTTAATACCACAGCCAAGTTCTAGCGCTGTTAATAGCCTTTTTGATAGTACTGAAGACCCACCGCCAGCAAGCCCCATTACGGCGAGTACTTCACCGCTTTTAGCCTTACTTTGCAAATAGAGATCGTTGATCACCTGTTCAATATTCGACAATGCAGTTTGAAAATCATTATGCAATGAAGCCTGCCCTCCTGCGGCGCTATATTTTATGCCGCTGGCAAGCTCAATTATCTGCGCCGTTATTTTAGTTCCACCACCATCAACTGCTAATAGATATTTTATTTTATTCATTGCGCGACACTATTCTCAGTAGGCTTGCCTAAACAGCACACTAAGGTTGAAAGTGCTGTACCTATACATAATTGCCATGTGAAACCGAGATAAAAGCGCTCTGTTTGCGGTAACAGCCAATCAATCATGTAAGGCTGCATTAGCAAGGTAATAACAAAACCAACTAATAAAGCAGCCAGCACAGAGCCCTCACTGCCTCGCTTAGTAAATAAGGTTGTAAAATATACGCCCAATAAACCACTGTATGAGAACACCATTACGCTTAATGCAAACTTCAAAAGTGGCATATCACTGTATTGTTGCCAAAAATAACAAGCAATCGCCATAGCAGCGAGTGCTCCACTGACTACAGTCATCCCTACACGGCCCGCTTTAACAAAGTGGCCGTCAGCGACTTGTTTATTTTTAGCAGCTAAATAAGGACGATATAAATCTTGTACTATCACTGACGACATTGAGCTCAAACCTGAGTTTAGCGTTGATATTGCCGCGGCAATAATACCGACACTGACAAGCCCCTTAACGCCTGCAGGAGCTTCGTTTAATACGTAATACATAAAGATGGTAATTTTTTCACCATTAAACTCTTGTACGACTTGCTCGCCTGCGCTGTTCATTAGTGCTGGTTGTTGATAAACGATATAAAGTAATAAACCGATAGAGATAAACACTAACATGACGGGGATCACCATCACGATAGATAACACCAAGGCTTTACTGCCCTCTTTGGCATTTTTACACGTGAGTAGGCGCTGGGTCATGTCTTGATCAAGGCCAAATGCTGCAATGTTTAATAATACAAAACCTGTTAATACCGATGCCATATTAAAAACGCCACTGGGGCCAAAATCTAAGTCAAACTTAAACAATGCCAGTTTAGAATCAGCGCCTGCAGAGGGTTCATTTAGCGTTGCTACAATAGTAGAAAAATCGGCAGGAATGATAGCCAATAAGCACCAAATAACCGCTATGGCTGCACTCACATACACCACGGTTTGTAATACATCAGAATAAATAACACTGCGAATACCACCAAATACGGTGTAGAGCAAGCCAACAAGTGCGAGTAATAGTGTGGCAACAATCACGCTTTGCGCTTCAATATTGCCATATAAAATCATAGCTACAGCAATCGCAGCCATATATAAACGCGCCCCACTGGCAAACACACGACCAAATAAATACATTAAGCCGCTACGACGCTTGGCTTTGGGGCCGATGCGCTTTTCTAATAGCTCGTATACGGTATAAACTTGCTGCTGATAAAATTTAGGGATAAGAAAAATGCACACAATAAACGCAGCAATAAATGCGCCGATGTTTGTGGCTAAATAAGATAAATCCCCTTGATAACCTTGATCTGGCCCGCCAATAAACGTGGCTGCGGATTGCGATGTAGCTAATACCGAAATTGCCACCATCCACGTTGGCATGCTATTGCCACCTAAAAAGAAGTCTTGACTAGAATTAGCCCGCTTACGGTTAAACCACCAACCACTGAGTAATAAAATGGCTCCGTAGCTTGCAAACACGAGCCAATCTAGCAAGGTGTATTGTGCACTCATTTATTATCCCAATTAAAAACCAATCAATGGAATATATTATTCCACTGATTTAGCAAAAAGAAAACAACTTTATTTTAATGTTTTTATTAATGGTAGCTGCCAAAGCGCCTGTTTTTGTTGATACTGCGCTTTAGGTAAACTAATTAATAGTGGGGCAGATTTACTGTCTAACCACGCTAAAAGTGCATCCATATTCTGCTCTGTCATTGCGGTGCACCCTGCTGTGGGCTTATCTTGTGCTCGCCATAAGTGCATAAAAATACAGCTGCCCGCACCATCAATGTTATTACTGTTGTGCTTAACCACGATACCTTTTTTATACAGGTCATCTTGACTATAAATATCACGGCGCATCCACTCCGATGAATCTTTAACAGCGGCCTCTCCAACAACTGACTTATTAACTAGCTGGTTATAAAATGGCGATCCTTTCACATCAATACAGTAATCATTCGCTGTCATACCTTGATAAGCCATATTAGTTTGCAGTGAATCTAAATAGCCAAATGCAGTGCCCAGCTCAAAAATTCCGGCAGGCGCTTTACCATCCCCCTCTTGCTTTTGTATACCGGCTTGTTCAGTATGTAAACCAACCCCCCATGCAAGGCCTGTACGCCCTAGCACCACCGAATAGTCGTCATCTATTTGTTTCCAATTATTGCCTTTTCGTTCAAACCGATACAATTGCGCTTGGGGTGTTTGCCAATCACCGGCAATTACCACAACCAGTTGTTTTGTCTGCAATGAAATAACCGTATTGCTGCTCGTTATTTGTTGCTGAGCACACCCCAATAAGCTTGTTAAAACCACCCCTGCACTTGTCATTTTTATTATATTTTTCATGCTGGCCAAACTCCGTTATCTATATGTTGCAAACCATCTATCTGCGTTATCCCAAGCCCTGGCGCAGAACTTAGAGTTATTGACGGCCCCTTAAACTCAACGCCGCCTTGAACTGGGTCGAATTGACCTAGCGCTGGGCCATCTAAATCTATTTTTGTTATTTGTTGCGCCTTTGCAGAAGCTAAATGAGCGGCTCCCGCAACCGCGATACTGCCTTCAAGCATACACCCTATCATGCACTGTGCTTGATATTGTGCGGTGATATCTGCAATCGCTATAGCGCGGCTCAGGCCACCGGTTTTCATTACTTTAATATTAATGATATCAACGGCATTTTGTTCCAATAATTGAATAACCTGTTTAGGCGAAAATGCACTCTCATCCGCCATGATCGGTGTATTAACTCGCTCAGTGATATACTTCAACCCTTTAAAGTCATCACTTTTCACAGGCTGTTCAACGAGCTCTAATTCAATATTTTCGCTCTCTAATTTTTGTAACGCGAACACCGTTTGTTTAGCATTCCAGCCTTGATTGACATCAAGGCGAATTTTCGCGTGTTTAGAAAAGCCACTATAAATTGCCTTCACTCGTTCAATATCTTGCTGTAGATCGTTTCCTATCTTTACTTTTAAAACATCGAAACCTTGTTTAACAGCGGTGTCGCAATCGGCCAACATTTTATCAATACCATCAACACTAATTGTTATATCTGTACGCAGTGTGCTACTACCACCACCGAGTAACTTATAAAGAGGCGCTTGGTAAAGTTTGCCCCATAAATCATACACAGCTAACTCTAGCGCCGCTTTTGCGCTGCTATTAGCCACCACAGTAGATTGAATAACATGGCAAATATGATTAAGGTTTTCAATTTCTAAACCGATTAATTTGGGGGCTAAAAAATACTTAATAATACTGATCATTCCCTGATGGGTATCACCAGTAATAATAGGGGTTGATGCTGCTGCGCCGTAACCTACTTGGCCTTTATCTGTGTCAATTAACACCACTAAGTCTTCTATAAAACTAACTTCCCGTAGCGCTGTTTTGAACGGAGTTACTAATGGCACTGTTAATTTAGCAAACCGTATAGCGGTAATTTTCATAGTTGCTCCTAGCGAATTCGCTTAATATTATAGGTGCGATCTAAATAACTTTTTTGCGGTGATAAACGCAGTGGCAATAATGGCGTGACCGATACACCATTTAATGCGCTAGAATAAAAGCGACCATCAGCTTTGTTATAGCCTAGCCCTTTTACATCATGGATCACATAAGGTTGACCATCTTGCTCACCGAGATACATCATTACATGGCCTGGTATATAAATAAGATCCCCCACTTGCATCTTTTTAACCGCATCTAACTTTACTTGCTCTGCATCAGCGCCATCAAAACGCTGATTAATACCATACTCGCCTCGCCCTTGCTGCCCTGAATTGCGTGGCATTAATAAACCAAAACTTTTATAAATCTCACCTACAAATCCCGTACAATCTCGGCCATTATAATCATGCCCCCACCCATAACGCTCGCCTAAGAATTTAAACCCTTGTTTTATCAAGTTCTGCTGGGTGTAGGGTAAGTAACCTATATTAACGTCACTACTGCGGCTAATTAGTGCAGGTTGTATAACTAACTCACCTTGCGCGCCTCTTGTTGGCAGTTGTACTACATAATTGGCGTAAGTATTTTGCCCATGCAATAAATTTGGTACTTGCTTTGCCTCAACTAATGGCAGGCGTACACCCATATCGAGTTGCAGCTCAGAGATATCAGCATTATCTGGTACGTAGGCAGTATTAACTTTTGCCCCCGTAATAAGCAAAAAATCATCCTGATTTTTAAATCTATGTAAGGTCGCTTTACTTGCAGTGGCAATATCAGCCGTAGGCACCCAAGCCAAATAATTATAAGCGCGCACCAGTAGCCATTGCTTATCAGCACTTTGATGTAAAATAGCTACCATATCACCTGGAAATAACCCGCTTTCTTGAAAACGATCAAGATCATTATCTAAGCCGCTATTTAATACCCTATCCCATGTTGGAAAAGTACGTAGTACAGAGCGCTTTACTACAACCCCAAAACCAACTTGGTTGTTATTTTCAATCGCTTCTAAATTCATATTGGCATGATAATCAGCAAAATTTTTGTCTGTTAATGCGACGCCATTGGAATAAAAACGAGGACTTTTTGGTACCGCGCTAATGCTATAGATGTGGTTAGTTAATTGCTGCTTTGTAAGCTGTGTAGCAAAATCGAGAGGATCGACAATATGCTCATTTTCAGCGACCAGTTGTTTATTGAACGCCATAATTTGTGATGCACTCATTAATGGCTGAGCCGTTACTTTAACTTTAGTATTAGCTAACCAATGCTGTGGAGTTAATTGGGGCTGACTAACTCCTATAACGTCCGTTTGCCAGGTATTAGCGACAGCGATGGGCGTTATCGAAGCAATACTGGCCAATGTAATACTCAGAGCAATTAGTGATTGTCGCATTTTAGGATCCTCTATTATTATATTAACCACACGGTTTTAACTACTTACCAAAGAACATATCTGATGTAGTTGAAATTAGCTCTCACCTTCACCCACAATTAAAATTCCCACTTCAAAAATATTTTGGAATATTTTATTAAAAATAACACACTTCACAGCGCAAGCAAATATTTGTAATCATTTCACAGCTTAATCTATGGGTTAATTTTATGGTTTAAGTTTAAGCATTCTCAGCACTTGATAATTGAACAAACCCTGCTGGTAACTAAAAATAGCCTTTAGCGAACTCTTGTAAATCGCTTAAATATTGCTGATAAAACTCATTACTTTGGTTTTTTATCTGCTCAAGGACGAAGTTATCTGCCGCATTGCTAGCTCTTTTTTCTTTCGTTCATCCGAAAGAACGCTTTGAGCAATCTCTTTAAATTTAGCCGACTTTCGTCGGCTTATTTCTATTAGCTTAAGTAGTAATAGAAAGTGGTGGGGCGCAGGACGTATCTTGCAAGAGTGAACCTCTGAGCGCTCTAAATTTCTGCACCACTACAACTACTGCAAATACATTTCACGGCTAAAGCCTGTTCCTACAATAACGTGAATTTCAGACATAAAAAAACCGACTTTCGTCGGCTTATTTCTATTAGCTTAAGTAGTAATAGAAAGTGGTGGGCGCAGGACGTATCTTGCAAGAGTGAACCTCTGAGCGCTCTAAATTTCTGCACCACTACAACTACTGCAAATACATTTCACGGCTAAAGCCTGTTCCTACAAGAACGTGAATTTCAGGCATAAAAAAACCGACCTTCGTCGGCTTATTTCTATTAGCTTAAGTAGTAATAGAAAGTGGTGGGCGCAGGACGTATCTTGCAAGAGTGAACCTCTGAGCGCTCTAAATTTCTGCACCACTACAACTACTGCAAATACATTTCA
>NZ_JABCJL010000101.1:0-562 GCF_012952265.1 Pseudoalteromonas sp. NEC-BIFX-2020_015 | reverse complement strand
ATGTTCAATCTTGTGTTAAACAAGGTTATAAAACAGCGGTTGATATCGACTTGTCTAAGTTCTTTGATGAAGTAGACCATGACATGCTGATGAATCGTGTTGGTCGTAAAATCAAAGACAAAGCACTCATGCGCCTACTCGGTAAGTATCTACGAGCGGGAGTAGCAGAGCGCGAAACAGGTCTGTGGTTTGAGTCAACCAAAGGAGTCCCTCAAGGAGGGCCATTATCCCCTTTGCTTTCCAACATTTTACTCGATGAATTAGATAAGAAGCTAACCTACAAACGCCTTAAGTTTGCACGTTACGCTGATGACATAATCATTTTAGTAAAAACGAAAAGCGAAGGAATAATAATCCAACAGGAAATTACTGCGTTTATCACTAAGCGATTAAAGCTCAAAGTGAACGAATCGAAAAGTCGAGTCGGTCCTGTATCAGGCTCGAAATTTCTCGGGTTTACCTTTCGTTACGGTCAAGTGCAAATCCACGAACAGGCGCTAAAGAAATTTAAAGCAAATGTCAGGGAACTCACTAACCGCAACTGGGGGATCTCAATGACCTT